>JAWOGE010000084.1:0-10598 GCA_046497165.1 bacterium
GGACCATTTAAAATTACAACAAGAAACTTTTCCGCAAGTTGTCTAAACTTATTTTGCAATCCCCTGCTTATCATTTTTCCTCCTTTTGCCACACTAAACCTTTCTTCATCATATTCATTTTTGGACAAATCTCAACTAAAAAAGTGCATTTGTCCAAATTTTTGTTCCGACAGGCCCCTTCTCAGTGCAAGTCATATCCATTTCGGGTGAGAAGCTTTAACTATCAGGTGATAGCTATTTGAGGTGTTGAATTTTTCTTTCTTAAATGATCCGAAGACCTCAACATCTTTCCATCCGCTTTGATCAAGAGCTTTCATTATTTCTATGCTTGATGCGGGATAAAGAGGAACTGAATTTTTTATCTCTGTACCATTTTTTTTATCGGTAAGCACCGTGTTAAAATCAAGCCTCCCATCTTCCCTTTTTTCATATTTTCTCAAAAAAGTAAGATACTCGTTGTCAATTTCAGGAAGAATAAAAGAATTGTCAGCAAGGATTTTGTCATAGTTTATTATCTGCATAAGCAGAATTCCGTTTTTTACAGCAACATTGTTCATCTGAGAAAGAACAGACACGATCTCTTCAATATCTTTAAGATGAACAAGAGTGTTTCCAAAACAAATTACTGAATCAAAACTCTCCTTGGTGAAGTTTTTTTCAAGGAACTTCATATCCTGCTTTAATATTTCAACATCTTCAAAGTCTGCAAATCTCTCAAGAGAAAATTTTGCCATTTCTTCATCATAATCAATTCCTGTAAAACTCCTTTTTCCGTTTCTTAAAGCATCTATCAAGTTTCCGGTTGCACAACCCACTTCAAGAACCCTTCCTGAATCAGGAACAAATTCATTGCACAGAGAAACCATAGGAGCCATCACTGGAAAAATATGATTATAAAGAGAAACTATTGATGAGTAAAATGACATCCTGCACTCCGAATTAGAATTAACTCCTCTATGCTACAATATTCGATTGAAACTGCAAGGTTAAGCAAAAATTTGACTTCTATGATCGTTTTTCTTATTTTTTCTGCGGTGATGGGGTTCACCATTAACCGCCTTTATGGCTGATGACTCCTGTTTTGTTTAGATTTCAAGGGGGAAATCATGCCGATTCAGCTTAACATGCTTTTTGTTATCATCCTTGGTGGCGGGTGGCTTTTCAGTCGTTTTTTTTCTATGATCAAACTTCCCGCAGTACTCGGAATGGTTGTTTTCGGTATTATCTGTTCTGTTACAATAAAACCTTACGCTCATCCGGCAATATGGGAAATATCTCCTTTTTTAAAATCGTTCGCCTTGATCGTTATTCTTTTAAGAGCCGGACTTGGAATAAAAAAGAAAACTCTCGCAAAAGTTGGAAAACCTGCTTTGATGATGTCTTTTATTCCCTGTATCATTGAAGGTGCGGCTCTTACGGTTATAATAAGGTATATTGCAGGTTTTGACTGGTATGTCGCAGGTACAGCCGGATTTATGCTTTCTGCTGTTTCCCCGGCAGTTATCGTGCCGTCAATGCTTGACCTTAAAAACAAAGGGCACAGTAAAGTTCCGACAATAATAATTGCAGGAGCTTCTGTTGATGATGTTCTTGCAATAACAATGTTCTCCGTTTTTCTCGGGCTTGCAGGACAGAATGACATAAACATATTCAATGCCGTTCTTTCCGTACCTTTATCAATAATTGGAGGAATTGTGTCAGGTGTGATAGTTGGCGGGGCACTCTCTTCTTTTTTCAGAAAAAAACATCAAAACATAAGAGCAACAGAAAAAGTTATGATTCTTCTTCTTGCAGGAAGCGTACTTGTTCAAGTCGGCGACACCCTTCATTTTGCGGCACTCCTTGGAATTATGACGGCAGGCTTTATTTTACTTGAAAAAAACGAACCGGCTGCAGAAGAACTCTCACTAAAACTGTCTAAAATATGGGTAGTTGCAGAAATAATTCTTTTTGTCCTCATTGGTTTTTCCCTTGATATAAATGTAGCCTTTGAGGCAGGATTAATTGGAGTTGTAATTATCTTTTCAGGTCTTCTCTTCAGGTCGGCAGGTGTGTGGCTTGCAACTTTCTCTTCCGGATTAAATTACAAAGAACGGTTTTTTTGCATTATTGCATATCTTCCCAAAGCTACAGTTCAAGCGGCAATCGGCTCTGTACCTCTTTCTATGGGACTTGCTGAAGGACACACCATTCTTGCTTTTGCAGTAATAGCAATAATCATAACCGCCCCCATTGGGCTTTTTGGAATAAAATATTTCTCTCCTAAACTGCTCAACTATAAAATCTCCGAAAATTGACTCCAATCACTCTGCCTTTATGCTAACTTTCCTGCAGAACTAAAACTTTAAGCAAAAACCTTTCTTGTATTATTAAAGGCCCTGTTGAGTCGCAATTATACCACTTAAAAACCCTTATCATATTTTTCCATGAGATTATTTTGGCTCACTCTCGACTATTATGGAGTCTAATCCAAAAAAGTCTTGACTATTCGGGAACGCATGCTATTATAGTCGAATGAAGCGGTCAATTGAGACACACATAAAAAAAGACCTTTCAAAAAAGATAATACTTCTTTCAGGTCCGAGACAGGTTGGAAAAACCACTTTATCAAAAATGATGTCGAACAATTACGATTATTTCAACTATGACTCGGCACAGGATAGACTTGCTGTTTTAGAAAAAAGCTGGGATAGAAAAAAAGAACTAATAATTTTTGATGAACTTCTCAAGATGAATAATTGGAAAGGGTGGCTTAAAGGAGTTTACGACACTGAAAAACGCCCTCCTCACCTTTTTGTAACTGGAAGTGCCAGACTTGACACTATCAGAAAAGTTGGAGATTCACTTGCAGGAAGATTTTTCAGATTCAGACTTCATCCTATTGATGTAAAAGAAGCAATCGCAGTTTGCTCACCTGACGAAGCTCTTGAGAGAATCATGAAAACAGGTGGATTTCCGGAACCTTTTCTTGAAAACGATGAAGTTTTCTACAAAAGATGGAAAAAAACTCATCTTGATATTATTTTAAGGCAGGATCTTGTTGACCTTGAAACTGTCAGTGACATAAAATCAATTGAAACACTTATTGAACTTTTAAGACACAGGGTTGGAAGTACAGTTTCATATTCAAATCTTGCCAACGATCTCCAGAAAGACCCGAAAACAGTAAAAAGATGGCTTATTATACTTGAAAATCTCTTTATTATTTTTCCTGTGACACCTTTTCATAAAAAAATTACAAGAGCAATCACAAAAGAACCTAAATATTATTTCTTTGATACTGGTCAGGTTGTTGGAGATGAAGGTGTTGTTTTTGAAAATGCGGTTGCATGTGCATTTTTAAAAGAAATCCATAAAAAAGAGGATGTTCTTGGAGTTGACGGAAAACTTCATTTTATAAAGAACAAAGATAAAAAAGAGATTGATTTTGCCATTTCTCAGGATGGAGAAATAACACACCTCATCGAAACAAAACTGAGTGATAACAATCTAAGTAGAAATTTTTCCAGTTTTGAAAAATATTTCCCGGAAAGCGAGAAAATCCAGCTTGTAAAAAATCTTTCAAGAGAAAAAACCTACCCGACAGGAGAAATCATCCTGAAAGCCTCTGATTTTCTTGCAGAATTAAAACTTTAAAAGAAGCTGTCAACAAGTTGAAACTGCAAGGTATATTTACCTTGTATTTTCAGAGATGGAAGCTTCACAAAAAAATAATCAAAGATAAACATTTTACCTTGACAGAGGGGGTTAAATGCTGTATTGTTCCCTTGACTCAGGGTACAATAGCCTGTTCTTTAACCTTGACAGGGGAAAATAGTTATGATTGAAGTTGTAAAAAGAATAATCTTTGACTATCAGAAAAAAGTACTTCCTGCTTTGACTGAAAGAGATTTAAAAATCAGTTTTATCCCCAATATGGCAGTTGGAATCTCAGGAATCAGGAGAGGGGGAAAAACCTTCAGGACCCATCAGCTTGCCCGGGAGCTTGAACAACTTGGGAAAAAGGAGAATATTTGCAGAATCCAGTTTAACGACCACAGAATAATCAATATTCCTGCTAATGAACTCCACATCATTGATGATGCTTATTACTCCATTTATCCTGAAAAAAGGGGGAATGAAGATGTTTTTTTCGTTTTTGATGAAATCCACAGAATTGAAGGATGGGAAAATTATATTCTTTATCTTCTTGAAACTTCAACACACAAAATTATTATAACAGGCTCAACTGCTTCAACACTGCGGGGTGAATTTGCATCCTCATTAAGAGGCAAGCTGTTTCCCTATGAATTATTTCCATTTTCTTTTAGCGAATATCTCAGACACCATAATGTGGAAATTGACCCGGTTTCAACAAAGGGACGCAGCTTTTTACTTAACAGTCTGAACAGTTATTTGCAAATCGGTGGATTTCCGGGAGTTTATGATATTCAGGAAGAGCTTCGTGAGGATCTTCTGAGGACATACTGGGACACTATGCTTCTAAGGGATATAATAGAAGCCCACAACAATGAAAACTTTGATGCGGCACTTCTCAGACATTTCTGCGATGCATTGATTTCCAGAGTGGGATGTCCCATGACCGTAAACAAGATATCATTAAACCTTAAAAACTCCGGGTTTTCCTTTAATCAGGACAAAATTTACCGGTATTTGAAATATATCAACGATGCATATATGCTGCAGACAGTTGAATTTTTTTCAGAGTCTGAAAAAATAAGAGCAAGAAACTATAAAAAGGTTTACTGCATAGACTGGGCACTTGCCAGAGCTGTTTCTTATGGAGCCGGAACTGACGACACAAGGCTTTTTGAAAATATGATCTACATTAATCTAAAAAGAAAAGGGGGAAATGTAAGCTATTATTCCACCAGAGAAGGATTTGAAGTTGACTTCGTATCAACGGACAACAAAAAGAACATAGAACTCATTCAGGTTTCATACAGTTTAGACAAAATGTCTGTCCAAAACAGGGAAATCAGAGCACTTCTCACCGCAGGAAAACATCTCAACGCACAAAATCTTACAATTATTACCCTTAACGATGAAAAAACCGTCAAACTCGATGGAATGGAAATAAATATTGTGCCGGCGTGGAAGTGGCTTTTAAGCTGAAAAAACCAAACACCCTTGTATTTTTAAAGGAGAATGTCAGACAAAACTCAACTTAAAAAATGAATTTGTCCACCATTTTTGTTTTAGATCAATTATTTCTTCGGGTTAAACTTTTTTCAAAACATTCTTGACAAACAGGTTTTTATTTCGGATAATGGAGTCGCAATTGTTTGTTAAAACTCGCGGAGGATATCATGATCATTAAAAGAAAACTTTCTAAAACCCCTATTATGGAAACTGCTCACAATGTTGATGCTCGCAATCTCTACAACACTCCCGATGCTATGGTGACAATCATAACATTAAAACCGGGACAGTCTTTAAAAAGGCACATCACGCCTGTTGATGTCGCATTTTATGTTCTGAAAGGTTCAGGAATCATTGAGATCGGTGATGAAAAAGAACCGGTTGAAGAAGGAACTCTTGTTGAAAGCCCTAAAGACATTCTTCACTGCTGGTACAACGAAAGCAACACCGATCTTACATTCATGGTAATTAAAGCCCCGAGACCAGTTAAAAAAACCACATTTATATCTTGAGTTACTTTTTATCAATTTCCGGAGGAATCTGAAATGAAGGTACTTATTATTTTCAATCGTGAGCCGTATGACATGACAGATGTGACATGGAACGGTCTCCGACTTGCAAAAACATTGAAGAAAAGTGGTGTAGATGTCAGAATCTTTCTGATGAACGATTCCGTTGACATGGCAAGAGATGTCTGTAAGCCACCTGCAGGATACGATCAGGATCTTTCACAGATGCTTAAAGATCTCATATCCGACAGTGTTCCTGTTCAAGTTTGCGGAACATGCATGGCCCGATGCGGAATTCACAAAAACCATCCGTACTTTGAAGGTGCGGAAAAATCAACAATGCAGGCACTTGCCGACTGGGTTATAGACAGCGACAAAGTATTAACCTTTTAAAAAACCTTAACCTGATTTAATCATTGTCTGAATTTTTACTCTTTTAAAAGCACAAAATAATCTTAACATAAAACAGGCGGAAACTGCCACTTCATATATTGAACTGATGATATCAACCAATCATGATTTCAGGGAGTTAGACATTTGATTCTTTTTTTTCATGAATATACTTGACAAAGAGGGGGCTATTTCGGATAATGGAGTCAGAATTGTTTATTTTTAGCAATTCAGCTCTTTGAGCTATTGATTTTTTCTAATTTTCAATGGAGGTTACTATGAATGAGTTTAAAATGTTCTGTCATCAATGTCAGGAAACTGCAAGAAACTCGGGATGTAATATGAAAAAGGGAGTCTGCGGTAAAACCGCTGAAGTTGCCAATCTTCAGGATCTTTTCATCTGGACTTTGAAGGGTATCTCTTTCTGGGCGGTTAAGGCAAAAAAACATGGCTGGTATGATGAAAAAACCGCTTTCTTTGTTGACAAGGGTCTTTTCAAGACAATTACAAATGCCGATTTCAACAAAAATGATTTTATCAATGACATCTATAAAGCGGTAAAACTTCGTGAAAACATCAAAGATTTTGTGAATGACAAAGAAACCTTTGATTCGATTCCTGAATGTGCTGACTGGACACCGGATAACGACAATAAAATTCATGAAAAAGCTCTCGCAGGAACAGGTGGATGGCTTGAAATTGAAAACGAAGATATCCGATCTCTTAAAGCCCTTGTTCTCTATGGTCTTAAAGGGGTTGCAGCTTATCTTGAACACGGATATCAGATCAAAAAGAATGGAAAAGAGATATTTGAATTTCTCATGGATGGTCTTGCAGAAATTGCAAGAGATGACATCAGTGCAGATGAACTTGTTGCTCTCACCATGAAAACAGGTGAATGGGGTGTCAATGTTATGAAATATCTTGATGAAGCAAATGCTCATTACGGAGAACAGGAAATTACAGAAGTGAATCTCGGAGTCAGGAATAATCCCGGCATTCTTATTTCAGGGCACGACTTTGTTGATCTTGAAGAACTTCTTGAACAGACAAAAGGAACAGGAGTTGATGTTTATACACACAGCGAAATGCTTCCCGCACATTACAGACCGGCTTTCAAAAAATATGACAACCTTGTCGGGAATTATGGAAGTGCGTGGTGGCTTCAGAAAGAAGAGATCAAGAAATTCAACGGTCCCGTTCTTTTCACAACTAACTGTCTTGTTCCGCCGGACCTTGATTACAAGGAAAGAATCTTCGGGACTGGTGCTGTGGGATTTGAAGGAATTAAATATATTCCCGACAGATCGGATGGAGGACACAAGGATTTTTCTGAAATAATTGAAATGGCAAAGAAATGTGAGCCGCCTGTAGAACTTGAAAAAGGTAAGATAGTTGGCGGATTCGGACACAAACAGACTCTTGCTCTTGCTGATAAAGTTATTGACGCAGTAAAATCGGGTGCAATTAAACGGTTTATTGTTATGGCAGGATGTGACGGAAGACATAGATCAAGAAGTTACTACACTGAAGTTGCTGAAAAACTGCCGAAAGACACAGTAATTCTTACAGCAGGATGTGCAAAATACAGATACAACAAGCTTAATCTGGGAGATATCGGCGGAATTCCGAGAGTTCTTGACGCCGGACAATGCAACGATTCCTATTCACTTGCAGTAATTGCCATAAAACTTGCTGAAGCTTTCAAGCTCGACGACATAAACGAACTTCCCCTTTCTTTCGATATTGCATGGTACGAGCAGAAAGCCGTACTTGTTCTTCTTGCTCTTCTGCATCTCGGAGTAAAAGGAATTCGTCTCGGTCCAACACTTCCGGGTTTTCTTTCAGAAGAAATTGCAAAAGTTCTTGTTGAAAAATTTGATATAAAAGGTATAACAGATGCAGAGCATGATGTTGCAGCTATGATGGAAGGAAAATAAATATCGATATTATAAAGGCAATAAAAAAATGAAAAAATTATTGAACATTACAGAAAAAACCACCGTGGTTATTCACTCCCTTGCTCTTATGGCGGCCAGGGAGATGCAAAAAGGGGAAACTCATACTTCTGTGAAATTTATGGCTAAAAAACTGTCTGTTTCCGAATCCTACCTGGCCAAAGTTCTTCAACCCATTGTCAAAGCCGGTCTTTTGAATTCATCAAGAGGTGCCCGCGGTGGTTACAGTTTGAAAAAAAAAGCTGAAAATATCATGCTGCTACCTCTTTTTAAGTTGCTTGAAGGAGATTTTCCTGAAAATATCTGTCTTTTTGACAATCCAAGATGTTCTTCAGACTCATGTCCTTTTCGCTCTATATCCAAAAATGTTGAAAAAATCATGATAAAAAAACTCTCGGGATGCAGCATCGCCGACATTGCCGACAATTTCGATATTTCCTGAAAATTTATTAAACCTGAATCGTTCGATTCTGAGTTAGAAAATATGGGAAAGAATTCTGATTCAGAAGAGTTACACAAAATCTGAGGTTCACCCGGAGGCTAATCGGTGATTTTTGTAACCTCTTAAGAACAGAAGGCTTTTCCGTTTTCAATGAGAGAGTCGGACGGTTCAGGTTAAACTCTTCCGTAAATGTTGCTGAACTCCATCAGCATTTCAGCATGCTCTTTTCTGAGTGCTCCTTCTCTCATTCTCCAAGTCCAGTTGTTTTTTCCCATTGTTCCCGGAATATTCATCCTCGCTTCAGAGCCGAGCTCAAGAATGTCCTGTACCGGAAAAATGCACCAGTCAGCCACAGAAGCCTCTGCAAGACGAATCATCGCTCTGTCTATGGAGTTTTTGCTGTTGTTCTCCGTGTATTTATCCACAAACGAGCGTGTGTTACCATCAAGTTTGTCATACCATTCACAAATTGTTTCGTTGTCGTGGGTACCTGTATACACAACTACTGAAGATGAATCGTAATTATGAGGAAGAAAACTGCTTGAAGCACCTTCATTGAAAGCAAATTGAAGGATCTTCATGCCGTAAAAACCGTTTTTATCTCTGAGTTTTTTTACATCATCCGTTATTTCTCCGAGATCTTCAGCTATAACTGCCATTTCGGGCAGCTCTTTTTTCACTGATGAGAACATTTCACCTCCGGGAACTGTCTCCCACTCACCCGCTGTTGCATCTTCAGCTTCGGGAGAAATCTTCCAGCAGGCGGAAAAACCTCTGAAATGATCAATACGCACAATATCATAGATATCCACGGCTTTTTTAAAGCGCTTTATCCACCAATCATAACCTATCTCTGCAAGATTTTTCCAGTCATAAAGGGGATTGCCCCATAACTGTCCTTTTTCTGAAAAATAATCAGGCGGAACTCCCGCACATGCGGTTTTTATTCCGTTTTCCATCTGAAAAAATTCAGGATGGCACCATGTATCACAGGAAAAATCCGAAACAAAAAAAGGCATATCACCCACTATTTCAACATCTTTTTGAGAAGCATAATTTTTAATCTCCCTCCACTGTCTGAAACACAACCACTGTACAAACATCTGTTTTTCAACTCTTTTAAACTCTTTTTCATAAAAAGAATTCACTTTCCCGGAATCATAACGACGATATTCAAAGGGCCAGCGGTTCCAT
Source organism: bacterium (assembly GCA_046497165.1). Taxonomy (GTDB): domain Bacteria; phylum UBP6; class UBA1177; order UBA1177; family JAWOGE01; genus JAWOGE01. Next base: position 9,636 of record JAWOGE010000084.1, read on the forward strand.
TCATGAGTTTTAAATTTATCACTGAGTTCAACATACAGAGCGTAAGGTTTCAGCCACTGTAAATTTTTTTCCTTAAAACCATCAAAATCCGCGTGCATATTCTTTTTTGTCAGAAATCGTGCGAAAGCTTTTTCCGTTATGCTGTCAACATATTCATCCGCTTTTTTATAATTACATCTTTCCGACTTTTCAGAAGGGATATCTTTTCTGTCTGCCAGACCATCCCTTACAAGGCGAAAGGTGTTTATAAAATGAGGGTTTATGGCAAATACAGAGCTAACATTGTAAGGAGAACCCTCTTTTCCGCAGGGATGAAGAGGTAGAATCTGCCACAATCTCTGTCCTGATTTATTAAGAAAATCTATAAATTTTTCAGCTTCGTTTCCGAATGTGCCGGTAAAACCATTACCCGGAAGAGAGGTTGGATGCAACAACAGCCCGCTTTTTCTTTCATTCATAAAAATTTCCCGGAAAATTCATGTTTAGAGATTTTTATCTATAAGAGATTTATAAGTTTCTTTAGGAGCTGCTCCCACAAATTGATCCACTTCAGAACCCTCTTTAAAAACTTTGACTGTAGGAATTCCTCTAATGGAGAAACGCTTGCTTAAATTCTTTTCATTGTCTGTATTTATTTTTACAATTTTAACCTTTTTATTGTCTGAATAATCTTTCTCAAGCTCTTCAAGAACAGGTGTCACCATTCTGCAGGGTGCACACCACGGAGCCCAGAAATCCACAAGCACAACACCTTCAAACTTCTCTATTTCATCGGTAAAATTAAAAGAAGTAATCTCTTTCATTTTTTATTTCCTTTCTCTGTCTTTTTTCCAGATTTTTTTCTTTTTTCCTGAAAAAATATTTTTCTGACATTGTTTTTATCTATTTCATTAACTTCTTTTGTAAGTTCCGGATACGAAATATCCTTTTCTCTACCGCCATTATCTCTGCTTATGGTATAAA
>JAWOGE010000085.1:0-5720 GCA_046497165.1 bacterium
CCTCAGAAAAAGAATCGGTGCTTTTCTCATCAAACTGCTTTATGAGTATTTTGCGACCTGTTTTTCTGTCGGTGACATGAACAGTTTTTTCATCTTTTATGTCACAAATAAAATCACTTAAAGAAACATCAGGATCCTCTTCTGAAAGAATCATCTCAAGAACATTGAACCAATTTTCACCCTCTTCGCGATAAATTTTTTCTCTTGAATTTTTTGTAGCAGGGAAATAAATCTCATATTTTTCCATTACCCACTCTCCCGGGATTGTTGAAATTCAAGTTATTCTATAACAGACAGAGATTTTAGTCAATTCTTTCCTGAATTAAAAAAATAGTTTATACTCAATCATTTTTTTTCACAGGTTTCACCTTAACTTTCTCCCCATCGTAATATACTTTAAAATCAAAATTGTCACCGAATTTATTTTTCACTCCTGTCAATTTTTTACGAAGAGCGTTGCGAATGCTGTCGGAATTGTATCTCTTACTGAGAAATTTTTTCGCCATAGCAACATAATTTTCGGCAGCCTTGTCTATTTTTCTGTCACTCTCGGATTTTCTTTCATTCTTTTCACCGGCAAATGCTGCAGAACTCTTTTTAGCAGAAGATGTATTTGCAACTGAACCTCCGGTTCCAAAAAAAGCTTTTCCGGGCCTTATACGACCTTCTTCCATGTCTTTAAGAGATTTTTCCCACTTCAATCTATGGGATGTAAACTTCTGAATTAAAGAAGCTTTTTTATGACGGATTCCTCCTTCATTACTCTTTGTTTTCATGTTCATTATATGATTTGCTTCTTTTTTCAGACTCTCAAATTCTTTCAAAGGCGGACGACGCTCCTGACCTCCGAAATAAAGATTAAAAAGATGTTCCAGTCTTTCTATTTTTACAGAGAAACGGGACAGTGCAGATTCAAGATTTTTCATTCCACATCGAGATCTTCCATTTTTATCATCTCTTCCGGTGTGGCTATTTTTACAGCATGAACTTCCCAGTCAAGGTTACCCGTCCAATTACCGGGAATATCTCCGGCATGATATCCCGGGATAATAACATCGCGTGTTTCTCCGGGTGCAATGGGATAAATTTCCTGTATCTGACGGGTATATATGACAAAAAATGTAGATTCAAAAAGAGTTTCTTCCTCATCCTCATCAAGAAACTTGACTAAAACACCTATGTAGCTGAAATGTTTGTCAGAATTATTGGTGACAGTGGCATCCATCATATACTGCTCATTACCGTCGGAAAACTCAATGGCACCGTTTCTGAGATTTTTAACTTCAATTTTATCTCTGTATTTTTCAGCATTATCCAGAAGCTCCTGGTTTATAGGTATTTTTATCCTCTCCTGTGCAAGCCTTTCCTGAAGCTCTTCGATCTGTTCTTTAAGAGTAATCTTCCACTTGTCGTTATGCTTTTTGAGGTATAAAGTTATTTTCATCTCCTCTAATTTGTTAAAACTCTGTTTCTGACCTGTAAACTCCATAGGAACTTCAGCTTCCGTTTTTTCATTGTTTGCACGAATAGCCTCGATTTTTATAAAATCCGAAAGAGAGTTTATATGTTCCGCCTCTTTTTTAAACTCTTCCTTCGGAATAGTTTCGTGCGTAACCTCATCAAGCATTTTCCACGCTTCAACATAGTTGCCGTCGGCAATATGTTTAAGATATCTCTCTGTTGTTTCCTGAATCTCCTTATTTTTTTTCTCGCATGAAAGAACCATTGAAAAGGAGACAAAAAAAACCGCTACCAAAGTGATGAAATTTCTCATTAAAACACCTCTTTTCATTATCTCAAAATTAAAACCATCGAAAAAAATTATATTAAAAGCATAATCCATGTCAATAAAAATCTAACCTGGTAGAAATCGCTAAAGAACAGCATTCAGGTTTTAAGACATACTTCTGTATTGACAAAGATTGAATTCTGCTTCAAAAGAGTTACGCAAAATCTGCGGTTCACACGACGGTTACTCCGCGATTTTTGTAACTTCTTTATCTTTTAAAAATCAACGGAGAGAACTCTTTTCAAAGCTGCTGAACCAGGACTTATTTTCCGAAACAGAAAGCAGGCCGGATTTTTATTTTACAGAAGCGGATATTATGCCTTTCCAGTTTCCGGCGATGTGTACTTTGTTGTCAAGGAGAACAGCTTTTTCAGCGTTGTAATAGTATCCGTAGTAACTTCCATATCCCGAAGCATCTGTTCCCACAGGAATATCGATCTCTTTTTCATCTCCTTCGGAGGAGAGATAGATCCATTTTTCAATTTCGTTTGAGTAGGAATAATAAGAGCCGTACCCGGGGTCTACGCTGCTTCCGGATGATACTTCATCATCCATATAGCCATATCCGTACCAGCCGTTGTAATAATGCTCTGAAACGCCCAGGATAACACCACCGTTTTTGACATTGTCCATGCTTACACCGTTTTCGTAGGTTTTTTCAAAGGATATTTCAGATTTTTCCACATCGAGCACAGAAAGAGACAGTGAATTTTCTTCAAGATAGTACCAGTAGGAGCAACTGTCCTCATCATGTCTGTATACGGTTTCTTTTTCGGCGATGAAAATATTTTTGTCTTTTATTATAAACTGTGAATTTATGTAACGGTTTTCCTCTTCATTGTAAGAGTAAACATCGTGAAGAGGTATGGTTTTGTGAAGTTTAACGGAATCACCGTCTTTTTTAAGGGCAAAGAGATACTTTTTGTAGACAGTTTTATTTTCAGATTCAAGATAGTGATATTTCTGATAGTAAGAGTACATGTATTTGCCGTCCTGAGATATTCCTACAAGTTCTCCGGGTATGTTTATCCGATCTTTTTTTTCGGGTGATGACGGGTCGGAAAAATCGTATGAAACCGCATAGCATTTCAGAAGTTCGCCTTTACCGTCTTCAAACCCGTGAACATCACAGTCTGTTGTCCATAGTTCATTTTTTCTCGAAATAAGCGGGGCATTGTATGTCACAGTTCTCAGATCAGTGTCAAGTTCAACAAAATCGTAAGATTCTTTTTGAGTATCCGAAACATCGATGTAAAAAATGTTTTTCCGGGGGACATAATAATAGTTACCTGAATTGCAGTCAGTATCTTCGGCGGGTTCTCCATCCTTTTCACAATAGCTGTGATAAAATGTTTCTTGAAGTACCGCGACATTACTTTCTGTCATGGATATTTGAGAGTTGTATAAGTTGTAATATCCGGAAGAACTGTCCTCATCGAATTCTAACTCTATGTGGTTAAGTTTTTCAGGATTTCCGGAGGATGAAAAGTCATAGATATCTAACCCCATCCCCGGTTTTCGGGAGTAATCTGAATCGGGGTTGTCATAATCTTTTACACCGTAAAAATAGGTAAAAAGATATCCTCTGTTATTGTGGGGTAAAAAACGAACCTGCCCGTGATTCTCTAAAATTTCTTCGGAAGTCCAGATTACAGGATAAGAGTCATCGTAAGGGTTATAAAGAGCAAGCTGTTTTTTGTTGCCCCAGCTGATATCACTTTCCGTGTATATTCCACAGAGATCTGAACCGCATAAATCCAGATTGGAGATATTGTGTGCCACTGTCAGAGAGGAGATTATTTCAGGATTGTCTCTGTCTTTTGGATCCACCACCACTACACTGGTTGTACCTATGGCTGCTATAAAATCTTTAATGACGATCCCGCGTTTTACATAACTCGGAGAATTAACATCACCGCGTTTTTCAAGACCTTTTTCTTTGTCAAAATCCACAAGATGAAGCTTGTCTACAAACCTGTATTCATCATAAGAATAAGTTCGGGTGGGTGCGAGCATAAGCCCGAGTTCATCATAAACTTTAAAAGCTTTCCAGTCATAGATAGCTTCGCTGTAGGAGTATCCTGAACTACCGTCAGAAAGTTGGACAGTCCCTTTTTCAACAGGGTTTGTCGGATCGGACACATCATACATGGAGATTTTGGCGGTCTGTTCAGTATCATCTATTCCCATGGCAAGAAGGTAACCGTCACGGACTTCTATGTGTGTGGACCAGCCGGGAATTTCGTCAAGCTGTCCCAGTTCCTCCAGATTTTCCGGGTCCTCTATGCTGAGTATGTGCAGAGGATCCACCTGCTGAAAAGTCACGGCGTAAGCTTTGTCACCTTCAAATCTGGTGGCGTGAAGACGATGGTTTTCCATAAAAACAAAACCATCCAGTTTTACAACATTGTCCGGATCAGAAACATCGTAACTTTCAATGGCGTTTATTTCTCCGCCCCAGGGAGTGGTTCCGCCTATTAAAAAGAAAACATCCTCTTTTTCGTGCATTTTCCACCTGTCGGAAGCAAAAACACCTGTTTTAAAAGTGGATTTTTGCTTTATGCTTCCATCAGGGTCACTTATATCAAAGCGGTGTACAGGAAAAATTTCCTCTTTTCCGCTTTCTCTGTCTTCCCTATATGTCTCGTAATTATAATCGGCTATATAAACAGATTTCTGTGAAACATATACACTGTGTCCGTTCCCCTCTATAGAAATTCTGTCAACCTCCTCTATGTCGTTGGGATTCGATACATTGAGGGAGATAAGAGTTGTTTCGTTTTTCCCTTTTTCTTCACTTCCGTCACATCCATAATAGTAGTATCGCTGTCTGGAACTTACAAGATATATTATATCTCCCACCTGACGGGAATCCACTATTCGTCCGTCGACAAAAAACTGTTCTTCAATAACAAGATCTGACCTGTCAGAAACATCAATTATCATTACGGAGCTTGTAATTTTATTTTCATAACGTCCTTTGTCGTCATCTCCCGTGGGATTTTTAGCATTGTTTATGAGAACATAGGCTTTGTTATCCTGCATATACATTTCGTAGGGACTTCCCCTGAAAGCCGCTCTTCCGGTTATGGAAAGATTTTCAGGATCAGATATGTCTATTCCGGCTAATCCTCTGTAGCTGTTGAGAACCCAGAGTATATCTCCATCCACTTTATAAATGTCAGCTTCGACTATCTCCCGTTCAGCTCCATCAGCTGATCCGGTATCTTCCGCAGCGTCATCTCCACTGTCTCCATAATCGGACTCTGCTCCATTGCGCCCGCCTTCATCTTCTGACGAACCGGCTGTAATGAACTCATCGTCATCTTTTTCAACAACATCAGAACCACTGTTTCCTGAATCACCATTGTCTCCCAAATCTTCCGTTTCCTGTTTGTTGTCACATGAAATTGCCATAATAAGCATTGTCGCAATTATGACCGCACAAATAAAAAGTTTCTTCATTTTATACCCCCGCTTTATCAAGTTTCAAGTGTTATGTACATAAAAAGAGCGTCTGTTATTATTTTTTATAAAAATTTTTTACCTGAATCAATTTTCTTCCGGAACAGATTCTCCCATATATTTATCATTTTGCCAGTAACCGGATATACTGCTTCCATCAGCTTCATATTTAACCCCTTTCCCATGGAATTTTCCGTTTAAAAACTCTCCTTCATAGTATCCGCCGTCTTCGAAATACATAGTTCCATATCCGGTTATTTTTCCCTTTTCAAAATCTCCCGTATATTTTTTACCGCTTATAAAAAAAGTAAAAGTACCTGAACCATGGGGGAGATCGTTTTTAAAATCACCTTTGTAGGTGTTTCCATTTTCATATTTATAAATTCCCTGTCCATGTTTTTTGCCGTTTTTGAACTCACCCGTATATTCGTCTCCGTTTTTGTAAAACATGCTGCCTTCACCTCTT
>JAWOGE010000177.1:0-3764 GCA_046497165.1 bacterium
CTCGTTAAAAATATATTCTTCTAAAGAATCAAACCAAACTTTATACAAAATTATTCTTCGTCCTCGACTAAGGCCTCAATTTGATAGGTTTTCTGGCATTGCGGTAAAAACCGGAAGATAATATTTGAAAATCAAAGGCAACGCCGATGGCTTTCGCTGTATCTTTTCTCAAGGGCAGAGTTGAGTCATAATATCCACCACCGTATCCCAATCGTTCTCCCGTTTCAGAAAAAGCAACTCCGGGAGTCAAAAAGAGATCTATGTCGGAAGCAGCAACTTCGAAACAACAAGAAGCGGGTTCCTGTATTCCGTATGCTCCGGATATAAGATCGCTACTCTTTTCAACAACTCTGAAACAGAGAACTTTACTATCTTTTTTCACCACAGGAAAACAGAAAAATTTATTTCTGTCTTCGAGCAGAGAAAGGATATCAACTTCGTTTTTATACGGATGGTAAATTGCTATGGTTTTTGAATTCTCGTAAACATTTAAATTTTTTATATTTTGAACAATCAGGTTGCTGTGGGATTTTACTTCCTTTGAAGTCATCTTTTTCCGAAGGGAAAGAATTTTCTTTCTCAGACTTTTTTTCACTTTATTTCTAAAGCCCTGCAGAGGCTTCCTTGTCTATTTGCAATACAATATATAAACCTGCAACAGCAGGATTATTGATATAATATATAAATTACAATGAAAAAGTCAATTTTTACATAAACAGATTTCCAAAATACCGACAAAGTACTGTAACCTGAATCATCCGACTCTCTCATTGAAAAATGAAAAAGAACTGATCTATTCAAGTTTTTTCATAAAAAAAGTTAATCGCGTCAAATGACATTTTCAGCCCTCAAATTTTTAAAATATTCATCCTCTACCTGCTGCGGAATTTTGTAGCCGATAGAAGAATGAATCCGTTTTCTGTTATAAAAACATTCCAAGTAATCAAATGTCGCCCGTTTTGCAACTTCTCTTGTTCTTGTGAATCTGCTGTTGTTTTGCATGTGCGAAACTTGTGTGTAACAAAATTGACTTCTTATGTTTTCAATACTATAATTTTTTACTTAATGCTGCCGTAGCTCAGAGGTAGAGCAGCTGATTCGTAATCAGCAGGTCAGCGGTTCAAATCCGCTCGGCAGCTCCAGTTCTTATGGTGGTCAATTTTTTTTGAATCTGCTTGTTTTTACAGGTTTTGTAAAGCTATATTTCAAGTATAATTTGCTTTTCAAATACTATGGCGTATACTGAAATTTGTGTTGCAGGCACCTTGTTTTTTCGAAAAGAAAAATCCGGGTGACAACATATGTATTGTTGTATGATTCTCATGGGGGTTTAATTATGTTTTATAAAAAAATGCCATCTTTGACCATAGGAAATCATCGTGCTTCTATCCCTGTTATTCAAGGTGGAATGGGTGTGGGCATAAGTCTTTCCGGACTTGCTTCATCTGTTGCCCATTCAGGTGGAATAGGTGTTATCGCCGCAAATGCTGTCGGAATGATTGACCTTGACTATTTTGTTGATGGAAAAGCAGCAAATATAAGAGCCCTTCGCAGTGAAATACGAAAAGCCCGTAAAATGTCTTCCGGTGTTTTAGGTGTTAATATAATGGTGGCTACAAATGATTTCAAAGATCTTATGAGGGTTTCCATTGAAGAAAAAATCGATATCATGATCCTCGGAGCGGGTCTCCCCATAAAAGGGATTCCTGTTGATGAATGCCGGAAAAACAATGTTGCTGTAGTCCCCATTGTTTCTTCTGCACGGGCTGCTTCGCTGATTTTTCGAAGCTGGGAGAAAAAATATTCCGACATACCCGATGCTGTAATAGTTGAAGGCCCCGAAGCCGGAGGACATATCGGTTTTAAACAGGAACAGATTGAGGACCCTTCATATTCACTGGAATGTCTGGTTCCCGAAGTTATCGAGACAGTGGGTGATTTTTCTGATAAATATGAAAAAAATATTCCTGTCATTGCGGCAGGAGGAATATATACCGGAGAAGATATATTTAACATCATGAGAAAAGGTGCTTCAGGGGTACAGATGGGTACGCGATTTGTAGTTACAGATGAATGTGATGCCCATGAAAACTTTAAAAAGGCCTATATCGCTTCTTGCAAAGAAAATCTGAAAATAATAAAAAGTCCGGTAGGCATGATAGGAAGGGCCATTGAGAACAATTTTCTGAAAAAAGCCCATTCCGGTGAAAAAATGAAATTTGCATGTCCCTGGAAATGTCTTGCAAGTTGTAAAGCGGAAAGTGCAAATTATTGTATATCCATAGCCCTTGACAATGCCCGTCGGGGCAATCTGGAAGAGGGTTACGCATTTGCGGGCAGCAACGCTTTTCGAACAGAAGAGATTGTTCCTGTGAAAAAATTGATCTCAACACTTTGGGAAGAGTACTGTATGGCAGTGGGAAGCTGCTGGGAAAAACTCAACTCCGAATATGCAAGAATGCTGGACAACCTTGTTTCTCTGAAAGAAGACTATGTTTTTACTGTAGATCGCACAGTGAGCAGGATCAAGGAAGACTATGAATCATCTGTCAAAAAATTTTCTGATTTTAAAGTGGAATGTACGCAAACATTTGAAAAAAATTTCACATCTGTAAAGAAAGAATATTTCAGAAAATATGAAAAAGGGTTGGTTTTCATAAAAAACGAAACGGACAGTGTTTTTGAAAAAATGGAAAAAATCAGAACAGATTTTCGATCTTTGATGTCGTCATACGGAATTGCTTGATCAGAAAATTCCCGTTTCATTCAGAACCACGAAAACAAGGAGAACTGGTGTAACGATTTTTGTTACAACCTTAAAAATAGCATAAGATATAGGATTGGAATCAAAAAATTGTGAACGCTTCATCTTTTCATCTGCAACCCATCCGAAGACAAGCATAGTCATCAGACCGCCGAGAGGCATAAGATAATGGGTGGTGATTCCGTCGAAAAGATCCAGGCAGCATTCGCCTCCTATTTTTATGGATGATACTGCACTGAGAAGACCTATTCCCCATATGAAACCACCTGTTACAACAGTGGCAATTTTTCGTCTTATTTTGTATTCATCAACAAGAAAAGCCACAACCACCTCAAGCAGTGAAATTGCTGAAGTAATGGCAGCAAAAATCAGAAGTGAGAAAAAAGCTATTGCAAAAATTGTCCCTCCGGGCATTTTAGAAAAAAGAACGGGGAGGGTTTGAAAAATAAGACTGGGGCCTGCAGAAGGTTCAACATTATTTGAAAAAACTATGGGAAAAATCATTAGACCGGCAAGAAGAGCTATAACCGTGTCTATTGTGGCGATCTGCAGAGAAGACTTAACTATTTTGATCTCTTTCGATAAGTATGATCCGTAAGTTATCATTGCTCCCATGCCGAGACTCAGAGTAAAAAATGATGTGCCGAGTGCTTTAAGCATGGTTGAAGAGTTTATGGCCGAAAAATCAGGATAAAACATAAACTCAACAGCTTTTCCGGCTCCGGGTGTTGAAAGGGAGTAAGCTGTCAGTATAATCAAAATAATGCCGAGAAGCGGCATAAGTATCTTGCTTACTTTTTCAATGCCTTTCTGAACTCCCCGTGATATTATAAAAACAATGATAATCATCATTACGGTATGCCATAAGATATTTAGAGTCGCATCTCCGTGAAGATCGGTAAAGATCGATTTTATCTCCTCTGCTGAACCTGAAAAACCGGAAAAACTCTGTATAAGGTAGTGAAGCGTCCATCCTGCAATAACGGAATAATACGAAAGA
>JAWOGE010000292.1:0-5391 GCA_046497165.1 bacterium
GCTTTGGATCTTCAGCTACATTTCCATCCTGAGCAAGAAACCAATCTTCTACTGTAAAAGGCTGTGCAAAACTGTCATCCTCATCACCGTCAATAAAATTGTCAGTTCCTATACAATCAACGATTGAATTAACCATTTTAAGGTTGAATCCTTCAGGGTTTGAAATGTCATCAAGAGCATTGTTAAATGTCTCTTCTCCATCAATATCAAGACATCCTGCTGAAAATTCACCTGTAACTATGGTGTTGTGAATTTCACCTGCTGTTCCTGCACGGAGAAGAATGCCTATGGTTTTTCCGTTACCTTCTCCACCGATAATGGTAAGGTTTGAAAGAACAGGGTTTGAACGAGGTTCATCATCATGTTTTTTGCTGTTATTGTCAGCTTCGATCCCTCTGTCACTGTTTTCATCGTTCTGAATAAGAAGGGCATGTTGGATTTTTCCATTCCATCCATAAGTCCAGTCAAGAAAATCATCGGAACAATCTGTTACTACAATATTTTTAACTTCTACTGTTCCACCGAACCACTCAATTCCGTCATCGTCATTACTGTGAACATGAATGTACTCAGCCTCAGTTCCTCTACCCACACCCTGAAAAGTAAGTCCATTGAACTCTTTTTCCGGATCCATTTTGTGTCCACCGAAATGAATTGCAACATAGCGGATTATACCACTGTCATCATCGGGATCATCGCCGCCGAACCATTCATTTCCTGTTTCTGCTATTCTCTGACAGACACCTGTGTCTTCATCAGGTTGTCCTCCGCAATTTATAGGGGCCCAACCATTAATTATAAGGCCACCCCAGTCACCCATTGCTCTTTTACCATCTTCTTTAGCCGAAGTAAAAAGAATAGGCTCTTCTGCAGTTCCGTCAGCAATGATTTTTGAACCGCGGTTGATTATAAGGAAAGTTCTTCCGGGATTAGCTTCAATTCTTGTTCCCGGTTCAATTGTAAGAGTCGCAGTTTCGATGTCTGCATTCATGTCTTCACTTATTTCACCGATAGAAACAGCACTTTCAAGAACCCAGATCTTATCTGCTGTCCAGGTTACATCTTCCGTAATAAATCCTGTTACTTCACATACATTTTCTGCAAGTTCAGTCGACCATTCCGGACATCCTTCTGTCCCTGAATCGCCGGTGTTTCCAGTATCGCCAGTATTTCCGGTGTTTCCAGTATCTCCAGTATTTCCAGTGTCTCCGGTATCTCCAGTGTTTCCAGTATCTCCGGTATTTCCAGTGTCTCCGGTATCTCCAGTATCTCCAGTATCTCCAGTGTCTCCAGTGTCCCCAGTGTCCCCAGTGTTGCCAGTGTTACCTGTGTTGCCGTCATCATCGTCATCACTACCACCGCAACCGATAACAAATGCGGCGGAAAGTACAAAAATAATCAGATAGCAAAAAAACTTTCTTTTCATTACTTACTCCTTCCTTTTTCATTAAAAAACCTGTTTCGCTGCTCATTAAGCAGCCAGGGAAGTTATAAAGGAAGTATGTTAGCGATCTGTTAATGTTCTGTCAGAAAAACAAAAATAAACTATGAATTTTCAGTTTATGAAGATGGCCTAAAAGGCTTTTGACATGGAAGTTATATCATTGCATGGGGTTAGGCGTGTCAACCGTTGTTCCGGAATGTTTGAACATCTCTTTTATGGCTCCCACAGAGCTGAGTACTCCGGAAGCTTCATAAGGCATATAGACAAGCTTGTTATTGTTTTTCTGACTTATCTCTTTAAACGCGTTTATGTAGCGTACGGCAATGAGATATTGTGTGGGATCCGAAGATGAGTCTGAAATTGCTTCTGTGATTTGTTTTATTGCCGATGCTTCTGCTTCTGCTACTCTTATCCTTGCCTGAGCTTCACCTTCAGCATGAAGAATGTCCGATTGTTTCTGACCTTCAGCTTCGTTTATACGGCGTTGTTTTTCACCTTCGGATTTAAGAATGTCGGATCTTTTTCTTCCTTCAGCTTCAAGAATTTTTGCACGGCGATCTCTTTCTGCACGCATCTGTTTTTCCATAGCATCTTTTATGTCCTGAGGCGGATCTATATTCTGAAGTTCAACACGGCTTACTTTTACTCCCCATTTGTCAGTGGCTTCATCCATTATTTCAGTTAGTTTAGAGTTTATTTTGTCACGGGATGAAAGTGTTTCGTCAAGATCCATTTCACCTATGATATTTCTCAGAGTTGTCTTAGCCAGCTTTTCAATGGCCTGAGGAAGATTCTGTATTTCATAAACTGCCCTGACGGCATCAACAACCTGAAAATAAATTACAGCATCTATCTCTATGGACACATTGTCTTTCGTGATAACATTCTGACGGGGAAAATCATATACTTTTTCACGCAGATCTATGAGTGACTGCTTGCGTGAACGATAGAGTTTTCTGCCGCTATGGATAGTTACAATAATTTCATCTATGGACTGAGCTTTGTCGAGAAGAGGTATGATGATATTCACTCCGGTTTGAAGCTGGCTGTGAAATTTTCCCAGCCGTTCGATGATCATCGAGCGGGACTGGGGAACAATTTTAACACCTTTGAAAACAATAATTACCGCAAAAACGACAAGAGCGATAATAATAAAACTGGCTGTAGACATAGTAGTCCTCCTTATGGTTATTTTGCAAAATTTACTTACTCAGGAAGTTGTATCTTTTCCTGAAATTATAACTTTGGCTCCTTCTGTTTTTACAATAACAGCATTTTTGCCTTTCTGAAAACTTTCGCCATCCTCCGAAACAGCACGCCATGTCTCACTTCCAATTTTTACTTTTCCTGTGGATGTGCCTGGCCCCACTGTCTTCGTCACTTCAACAACACGACCGGACATGGCATCTGTATTTGTTTTTATGCTGTCTGTTTCGGAGTATATATATTTTTTGAAAAAAACTCTTAAAACAGCAAAAGAAAGAACTGTCACAGCTGCAAAAACAGCAAGCTGCATATCAAAAGAATCTGTAAAAAGACAGCTGAAAGCAGCGGCGGCGGCTCCTATGCCCATGGGGGCGAGAAAAAAACTCGGAACAAAAATCTCCGCAATGAAAAAAACAACCGTAGCAACTCCCCAAAGAATCCATATCTCTATGCCCAACACTTCCATGAACATCCTCCTTGCGATGTTTTATAAACAAAAACATTATATACCCACAATTAAACAATGTAAACTATTTTAACCTGAATCGGGTAATGCAACTTTTTTTCTGTAAATTTATGTGGGTTTTCTTGTAGATCTGCTGCTGTTTTGCATGTGCGAAACTTGTATTTAATTTTAAAGTTGAAAAAATGGCTCCTCGCGACGGACTCGAACCGCCGACCTAGTGGTTAACAGCCACCCGCTCTACCAACTGAGCTAGCGAGGAACCTTGCAGTTCATCAAAGAAATGAACTCAGCTAAGAATATATAGGAGTTGTCCCCGGTGTCAAGAATTTTAAGAACAAAGCTTGTAACAGCTTGATAAAAATAAAGAAAACAGCTTCAAAAACAAGGTTTAAAAATATATCTCCAGCTCCCTCGCAGTAGGTGCGTTGTATATGTATGCCGCCTCTCTTCTTTTTCTCTTTATCCACATATTAATGAGAGTCTCGGGGAATATAGCGGTCAGAAAACTTTTATCCTCCTGAAGTCCGTCAAGAACAGCATCCAGATTCAGAGGGAAAAGTTTTTCTTTTGCATCCGATGAATGATAACCACTCTTTTCCGCATCGTGCTCGCTTAGAATTCCGTCCGTACCGGCAAGCCCCATGGCCGAAAGCATTAAGTATATGTTGGCTGAAGCATCTCCGGTTCTATATTCAACCCGCCATTCATCTTTGGACGCATATCCCGGGATTCGTACCGCGGCACTTCTTGATCCTGCAGCAAATGTTCCGCTTACAGGAGCTTCGAATCCTCTGACAAGTCGCCTGAAAGAGTTTGTGCTCGGATTAGTGAAAGCAAGCAGTGCACCGGATAAACTGTGCTTTATAAGCCCGCCTGTATAATTTATTGCCATATCGTTGAGATCGGCCTTTCTTTTTCCGGGAAACATACTTTTACCATTTTTTTTCAGATACTGGTGAACATGCATACCGTTCCCGGCAAGATTGTACATGGGTTTCGGCATAAAAGTAACATGAAGACCTCTTTCTTGAGCACAGTTTCTTATTATCCACATGGCAATGGAAACTGCATCTGAAGCTTTCATGAGAGGCATGAAATCCAGCTCTATTTCCATCTGGCATACACTTACCTCATGATGATGATACTTTACAGGAACTCCTATCTCTGTCATAAGAGCTGTTGCCTCATTTCTCAGATCAAGGTATATATCTTCAGGATGGGTGCTGTGATAACGGGACTGAAGTCCTCCGCAGGGTGACTGTGAATATATATCACCTATCCCCTCCTCACTGTGCAGCCTGTATGAAGCATGGGTTTTTCCGTTGGAAATTTCAACATCATCAAAAACATGGAATTCAAGCTCCACAAGCATGGAAATTTCATCGGCTCCCGTTTTTTTCTTTACATAATTTGTAGTGTTTCGGGCCACACTTCGGGGATATTGATCAAACAGTCCGCCATCAACAAAACGAACATCGCAAAGAGTGTGAAGGGTTTTATAACCATCACGAAACTCAACAAAAGCGGTGTCCATATCCGGAACAGCCACCATATCTGAATTTGTAACAGGAGCAAAACCGTAATTTGATGCATCAAAACCGATTCCTTCATTAAAAACTTTTTCATTTACAAAACTTTCGGGTAATGTGACATTGCGGATTTTACCACTTATGTCAATAACCATGAGATTCAGAAAATCAATGTTACCGATGTCACCGTCATACTTGATTAATTCCATACTTTAACTCCTTACCGTTTATCAATGAATATAATCATAACTCAGAAAATCTTTATTGGCAAGGATGTTAAAGAGAAATTTAACATGTCACAAGCATATTCAGACCTGAATAGTCCGATTCTCTAATTGAAAAATGGAAAAAGGAGCCCGGCGAGGTTGAGAATCCGGGCCCCAAGAGGTACGCTCACTATTTCTTTTTACAAGTACATCCGGGACTGAAAGTTCCGTTTTTACATTTAACTTTTCCGTCTATGCAGGCTTCCACTCCTCCGTGTCTGCTGCAGCACCCCCTGCTTGAAAGTTCAAAATCCTTTTTCTTTTCTTCCGCATTGAGTGAAAAAAACATAAAAACAGTCAAAAAAATTACACAAACAGATAAAAACTTTTTCATTTTTTTCTCCTGATTCAGTTATCAAAAAACCGGGGTGAACAACTCAATAATAGCTATGATTATTTTGTTGTCAAGTATTTTTAACAAATATTATAGAAAAATATTTATACTTTTGAAAAAGCTCTCCGAAAAAACCTCTTTTTTTA
>JAWOGE010000331.1:0-3219 GCA_046497165.1 bacterium
GGAAAAAACAGTCCGTTTCATCATCAGCCCCCAGGGTGAGAACTCTTCACGGATTACTTTTTTAAGCTCATCGTTTTCATACAGTTCTCTTTTTCGGGTAATAAACTCTTGTGGAACTCTCATTTTCTGAAAAGATATATATATATTGTCAGGTGTAGTATCCTTTTCGTGTTTTTTGGTGTTAATTGTAACGATCTCTTTTTTTTCTGTATCAGAATCAATGTTGGTAATTTTTTTATATCCAACCTCGTTGTTGTTGTCACACCAGTCTGCATTTTCATTACACCTGAAATACCGCTCTTTGCGTTCTGTTTTGTTTACATCGATTGTAACTGTGTTTGTCTCACTGTTGTAGCGGTCAGTCCGGTAGAGCTCCTGATCTTTGTATATATACACGAAAAGTGACGAAGAGTTTCGGTCTATAATGTACTTCACATAGTGATTGTCAGACACCCCTTTTATTGTAAGCAGCTGTGCTCCTTCGGCTTTATAACCTGTATGAGTGCTTTCCCTGCCGAACAGACCGAGATTACTTCGTTGGTTTTGCCAGTTATCAGGAAGAAGTCTTTCCAGACCTGATTCCGGATCTACATCATTTTTCAGATTTTTCAGTGAGACATCAATAGTACGCTCAAGGCTGTCGGTTATGACAACCGAATCGTAAATGGCATATGGAAAATTATTAGGAGATAATTTTGCTGAAACATTATAATCAAAAGACACCTCTCTGTTTGTTCGGGTCTGTATTTTACGAACGGGAATGGGTTTGTTTTTTTTACGCGAAGCTCTCGGGGCAGTGCTTTTAAAAACCATTTTCGAGCCGTCTGAACCATGTCTCAGAATCTTTATATGGGTGTCATAATATTTTTGATTTAAGTCTGTCAGGCATTCCTGACAATCACTATGTTCTTCACAGGGTGTCCCGTCGTCATGAAGACAGTCAAGGCAACCTTTATATTCTTCAATACAGCTTGTTTGTAACGGCTCTTTCTGCCGGTTTTTGTGATAAAGCAACTCAGCATAGCCGTAATTACGGCTTCCGGGTTCTGCGTAATATTTTTTTACAATCCAGTCCGCTTCGTCTTCATTTTCTGTTATTCCGCATTCTGAATTGGGGTAATTTTCCAGAAAATTTGATTCTGCATCTTCGTTTTCCCAGCATTGGTAATATTTTGTATCAAATTCATTGGTGTAGCGCTCAATGCTTGTCCCGAGAGATATGCTTACGGCACTGAAATCCAATTCTTCTAAATAACCTCCGAACATATAACCTGTCAAAATATTCGTACCTATTTTTGCATAGGGAATATTTGGCTGCCACTCTTCACTATTTGTGCCGTATGAAAGAAACAGCTCGGGGGTAAATCCTATCTCATCTTTATGCTGCTCATATGCAAAATCACGGCGAGTTATCTGTGTTCTTCCGAAACTGTTTATCATGCTGCCCCATATCTCTTTTGTTGCTGTAGGCTTGCACTCTTCGTCCGTTTCATCGTATGTGTATCCCTCAATACATCTCCACAAACATTCGTTTTCAGAATTTCCCGGATCACAGCTCTCATCAGCACGCTTTCCGAAACAGGATGAATTGTATACAGGTTCATAAGCTCCTGCCGTCTCGTTCCATATTTCAGTGAATTTTTCTTTACCGCTATACCATTCCTGTTTGTCAGACAAGGTGATTTCTTCATCGCAGCTTTTTTTCAATTCATTTTTCATGCATGCATTGTTGTCTCCCAAATGTTCGTCATCCTCACATTCTACACCGGTATCAACAAGAACGCAGCCGATATCAGGGTCGAATTCCCAAAACACTTCTATAAAAGAATCCTCCACAAAGCCGGAGGGACAGTCACAGGTGTCTGTTTCCTCATTACATGTGCCGGGATAACAGTCAACGCTTACAAATTCACATCTGATATATCCGCTGCTTGTATCACATCTTTTCAGATGACAGAGTCTTTCCAAAAGAACACGATCTATAAAATCTGGAATTGATTCCCCGGGATAACGATCATAACGGTCCGCAGGATTATTTATCTTAAAAGATGAAACCAGAAGTATCTGCAGTGCGGCTTTGCTCTTTAATATCTCCAGCTGGTTCTTCGGAAAAGGGTTGTGCCCCAGATTAATCTTGAGAGCTGTCGTGTTCGCAATTTCTGAAATATCTTCCACAGAATTGTGACTTATATCCAATGATTCAAGCAGTGACAATGATGTAAGCGGTGTGATGTCGGTGATCTGGTTTTGTGCGGCATTGAGTACCCGAAGATTGTTCATGGCGGAAATGCCGCTGATAGAGCTTACCTGCCACTCTTCAATATCGAGATGCTCTATAACTTCAAGTTGATCCTGTGTTATATCTCCCTCCTCCTGCACATCAAATCCGTACTGTTGAAGTTTTTCCAGTACCGCCTGAGCAAGATTGTAATCCTGAAATGGCGATGCCACACATGTGTTGTTTCGATTTACATAACCCTCTTCACAATTGCAAACCGGATTGAAATTCCCGTCAATTGAACATGTTCCATGTCCCGAACAGGTGATGCCGGCACAGGGATCTGTAAGATCATGATACAGATGATCATACGCCGAATCGTTCCACACATCTATAACTTCAACGCTGATATACTGCTCACCGGGAATCTCATGGTCCCATACAAAATCGATGTACTGATCATCAACATCCGTGCATTTTCCGTCAGAACTGCAATCATAGACAGATTCCCAGTAATTGTGCCAGTTATCATCAGGGTCCTTGACATTGATGACAATTTCGTAATCCACGCTGTCTGCCGCGGTGAAAAAGCCGTAGTACTGCCCGAAAATAAATCGGTAGACACAGTGCCCGGTCTGAGAACACTCGTCTGCATTGACAAGCAGCAGCTCATCACTGCCCGACGCACCGTCGATGATACAATCTTTCTCTTCATTGTGGAATCCGGCTTCACAATTGCAGAAACCGTTTCCGCTGCTGTCGACATCGCAAATGCCGTGCCCGGAACAGTCAACACCGTCACAGACATGGACACACTGGAGATTATTGTCCTCATAGCCGAAATCGCAGGAGCAGAAGGCATCTCCGTAGGAGTCCTCCTGACAGCTGCCGTGAGTGCCGCAGTCAACATTATCGCAAGGTTCCGGATTCCCCCACATATCAGCCTGCAATGACATGGAAAAACATAAAACAGCTGTTAAAATGATTAAATAGTTAGCCAG
>JAWOGE010000341.1:0-14031 GCA_046497165.1 bacterium
GCTGACCTGGGCATAGACTCCATACAGAGAGCGGAACTCTGGGTGGGAACAGCAGAAGAGCTCGGTATTGATAAAGAGGCCCGTCCGAACCGTAAAATTTCCACAATATCCGACTTTGCCCTTGCACTTGCAGAACTGAAAAACGCCCCGGCTTCTTCAGAGACCAAACAGGATTCCTCTGATAAAAAAAAAGAACTGACCAGCAGAAATTCCGAGACAGAAACCCCGGAACTTAAAAAAAAAACATGGGGGTTTTACACCCAGAACTGGGAGTTCATTCCCGCTGAAAGCATAGAAGATTTTGATTGTAAATCTGTTTACGCCATTGTGGATGAGCCTCGTAATTACAGCAACCTTCGTCGACTTCTCAAAGAAAAAGGCATAACGGTATCTTTTCGCAAAACAGAAACCTTCCTTAAGCAAAACATTGAAAAAAATGAGGCAAAAATTTTAGAATGTGATACGATTCTTTATATTGATCACGGGGGAGTTGTAAATTCAAAAAAAGAGAACTTAAGAGACGAAAGCATCCGAAAACATACAGAGAATCTGTTTTCAGTCTTTAAAAAACTTTACCATTTTCTTGAAAAGAACGCCCGGAGAATCATTATACCTGCAGTGTCCAATCATACAATGGACGGAGGAAGCAGCTCAAAGATTTTTTCATCTTTTCCAGCGGGTTTTTTCAAAAGTCTTCAAAGAGAACTTAAAAATTGCCATTTTCAGCTTATATACGCTTCTCCGGAAAAATGGGACTCTGTTATTTCAGAACATTCCGGTATTGTTGCCAAACCGTGCGAAATAGGTTTTGTTAACGGAGCTTTTGCAACGCCAGCCGTATCTAAAATAGATTTTCCTGCCAGACTCTATTTTCCAGTTTCAAAAGACGATCTCATTCTTGTTACAGGTGGTGCCAGAGGGATTGTTTTTGAATGTGTTTTGAAATTTGCAGAAAAAACCGGCTGTAAACTGCTGCTTACAGGCAGAACAGATCTTCCTGAAAAAAACATAACGGATATGAATCTTGAATCACGGGAATCGTTGCGCAAACTGGAAATGACTCTTGCGAAAAAAGAGGGACTCTCTTTACGCAAAGCAAGAGAAAAGGCGGCATATTACAAAAAACAGCAGGAGGTAGCAAAAAACCTTCATCGTCTTGAAAATGCCGGTTGTAAAGCGGAATACAGAGTATGTGATGTTTCAAACTCAAAGGATTTTGAAAATCTTCTTGTTTCGCTTAAACAAAAAGGTGATCTTGTTCGTGGTGTGATTCACGGAGCAGGAGTTCAGAGATCAAAACAACTTCCGGATCTTCCGGAAAAAGATGCACTTCTGACTGTCTGCACAAAAATTATTCCTCTTAACACATTGATAAAAACCCTTGACTGGAACAACATAAAAATGTTTGCAGCCTTTGGTTCCATAGCCGGTCTTTTCGGCAATGCAGGACAAACTGATTACTCTCTTGCCAACGATCTGCTTGCTGACACTGTTTCCAGAATTGGTTGCGAATATCCTCATGTAAAAGCAAAAACCATTGAATGGACCGCATGGAGAGGCACAGGCATGGTTAAAGAGGAGGAAGCCGAACGCTTTGAAGCCGGCGGGCTTGTTCCGGTTGATGTTGAAAATGGTGTTCAGCTTTTTATTCATGCTTTATGCGGAACAGAGCAAAGCAGAGTGGCTGTTTTCAATACAAATTCCGATCTTGCTGAAACATATGACATACTCGAACACACACTACCGGCTGAACCGGGCAAACGGCTTGTGGGAAAAAGCACGAAAACCGGAAAAGAGACAGCGGAATTTTCCCTTGAAAAAGACAGTTTTTTAAATCAGCATCTTGTAAACGGGAAACCGGTTGTCCCCGGTACATTTATAACTGAAATTTTTGCTGAAAGTGAAGCTTTTCAAAACCGTTCTGAAATTTGCAACATAACTTTCAGAAGACCTCTTGAAACAAAGAATGGAAAACTTTCTGTTGAAATTGTTAAAAAGGGTGAAAACTTGTTGCTGCTTCCTGAAACACGACCGGATCTTCCACCCAGGGCCCTGGAAAATCTGAA
Organism: bacterium; assembly: GCA_046497165.1. Taxonomy (GTDB): domain Bacteria; phylum UBP6; class UBA1177; order UBA1177; family JAWOGE01; genus JAWOGE01. The sequence goes on from JAWOGE010000341.1 coordinate 2,067, forward strand.
CTATTCAAAATGTTCTGTTTCCAAAGCTAAAACTGTTCCCGCTGAACTTCCTTTTAAAGAAAAATATATAAAAATTCTTGAAAATGAAGCAGCAAAAGAAGGAGTTCCTTTTTATAAAATGCTTGATGAAAAATTCTCCGGGGCTTTGAAAACTGGATCTGTTTTCAGAGGAATATGTTCTGTCACACAAAATAAAAACTTTTATACGGGACTTGTTTCTCTTACAAAAGATGCTTTGGCAGCTTTTGAAACTCCGGGCAATTTTCGAATTCATCCGGTACTTGCGGACATGGCCGTTCAGGTTGCAAGCTCATGGGCAATGACCTCTTTTGATGTTATGGCCATACCTTTTAAAATTGACCTTCTTTCCATTTACGAACAATCCGGTGAACGGGACTATATCGTTGTATGTGACAGTGTGAACATGAGAAAAGAGGAATCAAAATTTAATGTTGCAGTTTTTGAAAAAAATGGAAAAAAGCTTTTTGCTTTCACCGGCCTTACTTTGAAAAGCATAGCAGGTGTTGAGTAAAAACCCTCTTTTTTTTTAAATCATCAAAGTTGACTAACCAATAAAAAATCGTATAATTCCCAATATGTTTATTATAATTCGGGAGTCAAGTATGAAAATTACAATCGCTTTTATTCTTCTTACAGCGTTTTTTTCTTTAAAAGCAGAAACAGAAGATTTTGAAGCATGTGGAGAAGATTTTTCCTGTGAAGACGGACTCTCCTGCATGGTCATACCTTCTGAAGAGGAACCCGTGTGCATAGATCCTGCAAAAGCCTGCGAAATTGTTTGCGGAGAAAAAACCTGCGGTATAATGGAAACTGTTCCTGCTAAAATAAATTGTTCAAAAGAAAAAGAAAAGGATGAGGAAAAGCCTTCGGAAGAAGCTGAAACAGAAACAGAAGAAGCTGAAACAGAAACAGAAGAAGCTGAGGAAGAGACAGAAAAAGAAGACGGAATAGAGACGGTCTCCTGCAAAAATGAAGCCGGAGAGTGTACTGTTTCCCATGACGGAGGCAGATGTCAGTGTATAAACGGAGAGGGAGCCGCCTGGTCGGATTCTTCTGTTCCTGAAGATGAAAAATCTGCTGAAAAACCACTCACAGAAGAAAGCTGTATGAAGAAACTTGCTGAAGTTTGCGGAGAAACAGCTCCGGACATAAAGGAATCCTGCGGCGAAGCTCTTGAAGATTGTATTGAAAAAGTTGCTTTTGTTCACGAAAAATGTCTTGAAGCGATATCTGAAGAAGACAAAAACAACCTTAAAGAGGGCAAATGGGTTGAAAAAGATGATCTTGCAAACAAAATACACGGCTGTTGTAAACATCCGGAAAAAATGGATGAACTGGTAGAATGCCTCAAAGATAAATCTTGCGGAGATTGCCTTTCTATCATACAGGAATCCGACAGTGGGGAAGATTCTGAAAAATCTGCCGAAGAAGCTGAGACACCTTCCGAAGAAAGCAAATCGGATCCCGGGTCATGCAGCGTAACCGTTATCTGATCTCTTACATTTAGCGTTACATTCCGGCCTGCCGAATTTCTCCATATTTCAAAGCCTGCGTTTTTTTGATGCCGGCTGAATCCGACTGAACCAGGTAAGAAAATCTTTACATTTTGTCATTTAGCTGTAATAAATAACAGAAGAATCTTTGAAAAGGAGACCTTATGGAATTGAGTAAAGTTTATTCACACAAAGGAATCGAAAAAAAGTGGTATGATTTTTGGGAAAAAGAGGGCTTTTTTAAAGCAGACCCGAAAAGCGAAAAACCCGGGTTTTCCATAGTTCTCCCACCTCCCAATGTGACGGGGTCTCTACATCTCGGACATACGGTCATGATAGTGATACAGGACATAGCTTCACGATACAAAAGAATGACCGGATATGATGTTCTTTGGCTTCCCGGAACAGATCATGCCGGCATTGCAACACAGATGGTTGTTGAGCGGGATTTAATGAAAAAGGGTTTGAGCAGACACGATATAGGGCGTGAAAAATTTTTGGAAAAAGTCTGGGAATGGAAGAAAAAAAACGGAGATCACATAACAAAACAGTTGAGGATGCTCGGTGCTTCTCTCGACTGGTCCCGTGAGAGATTCACAATGGATGAAGGTCTTTCCGGAGCTGTAAAAGAGGTGTTCATTCGTCTTTATGAAGAAGATCTTATCTACAGAGACAATTTCATAATAAACTGGTGTCCTCGCTGCCATACAGCTTTGAGTGATCTTGAGGTTGAATACAGTGATACCGAAGGTGCTCTTTACTATGTGAAGTATCCTGTTCAGGGCGAGAAAACTTTTCTTGAAATTGCCACTACAAGGCCGGAGACCATGCTGGGAGACACCGCTGTTGCCGTGCATCCGGATGACGAGCGTTTTTGCTGCCTCATAAGTAAAAAAGCAGAACTCCCTTTAATGAATCGATCCATTCCTATAATAGGTGATGCTGAGCTTGTTGACACAGAGTTCGGAACCGGAGCTGTCAAAGTTACTCCGGCTCACGATTTTAATGATTTCGAAACGGGTCGCCGGCACAATCTGAATGAAATTAATGTAATAGATGAAGACGGAAAAATAAACAGCAACGGCGGGAAATTCGAAGGACTTACCGTTTTTGATGCAAGAAAAGCCGTTGTAGAGGCTCTCCGGGAGCAAAAACTATTCATTCGCAAAGAAAAACACTCTCACAGCGTAGGACATTGTGATCGCTGCAAAACTGTTGTTGAGCCTATTTTAAGCAGACAATGGTTTGTAAAAACAGCACCCCTTGCAAAACCCGCCATAGATGCTGTTAAAACAGACAAAATAAAATTTCACCCTTCTCATTGGAAAAAAACATACTTTGAATGGATGAACAATATTCGAGACTGGTGTATCTCCAGACAGCTCTGGTGGGGTCATCAGATTCCTGCATGGTATTGTGATGATTGCGGAAAAATTGTTGTAGCAAAAAAAGAGCCTGAAACATGTCCGGACTGCGGCGGAGATACACTTTCACAGGATAAAGATGTTCTCGACACATGGTTCAGTTCAGCTCTCTGGCCTTTTTCCACAATGGGATGGCCGGAAGAAACAGAACTCCTTAAAAAACATTATCCCACATCTCTTATGGAAACAGGCTTTGACATTCTGTTTTTCTGGGTTGCCAGAATGATAATGATGGGAATGAAGTTCATGGACGACATCCCTTTTGAAACAGTTTTTTTTCACGGTCTTATCCGTGATGAAAAAGGTTATAAAATGTCCAAAACCAAAGGAAATGTCATAGACCCCATCGAACTTATCGAAAAATACGGATCCGATGCTCTCAGATTTACTTTTGCTATGACTCCGCTTACTGCCACAGATGTAAAAATGGGAGAAGACCGCGTAGAGACATACCGTGGTTTCATAAATAAAGTTTACAACGCTTTTCGCTTTGCCATGATGCAGTTCGGCAAAGAGGAAATCGTTGAAACTGATATGAGTTCTGCTCATTTTGAAGAGATGAACGCAGCGGACAGATGGATAACAACATCTCTTGCAGTGTCTGTAAAAAACATTTCCAGAAATCTTGAAGATATGCGTTACCACGAAGCTGCCCGTGAAATATATCAATTTTTTTGGCATAAATTTTGTGACTGGTACATAGAAATGGCAAAAGTTGTTCTTTACGGAGAAGATGAAAAACAGAAGGACTGCACAAAAAAGGTTCTTGTAAAAGTCCTTGATTCCAGTCTCAAACTACTTCACCCCTTTGTCCCTCATGTTACTGAAGAGCTGTGGCAGCATCTTCCCGTTTCTGATGAAAACAGGGCAGAAAGCATTATGATTTCGGAGTTTCCCGAAAGTGATGATTTTAAAATTTTTGAAGATGCCGAACTCATGGATAAAATTACAGATCTCATTTCAGAAATAAGAACCATAAGAAGTGTGAATGACATACCTCCTTCAAAAGAGATCGATATAGTCCTCTCCATTGAAAACGATTTTGCCAGAAGATACACAGAAAAGAACCAAAGATACATAAAAAAACTGGCAAGGGTTGACCACATAAAATACGATTGCAGTTTCAAACCAGGGAAAAGAACAGCAACCGCCGTCATAACAGGCTTTGCGATTCTCCACATATCTCTCAGCGGACTTGTTGATTTTGAAAAAGAGATAGCCGGAATACAGAAAAAACTCAAACAGACCGAAAAAGATTTGAGTCGTTCACAGGCAAAACTTAAAAACGAGAATTTTATAAACAAAGCACCTGAATATGCTGTGAAAAAAGAAAAGAAAAAGTTTGAAGAGTTCAGTGAAAAAATATCGCATCTTAAAAAAAGACTGGAGAAACTTTCATGACAACGGCCCGGACCTTTCAAAACGACAGATTGACCTTGAAACTTATTGAGCTGGCTTTCCGGGAAGATTCACTTCGGGGAGATATAACAACAGAGCCCCTGGACTCCGAAAAAATATGCAGTGCTGAAATTAAGGCAAAAGAACCACTTGTTATATGTGGAACAGAAATAATTAAAAAGGTTTTTACTTTCAACGGAGTCGCTGCGGATATAACCGTTGGAAAAAAGGACGGAGAATCAGTTCCTGCCGGCACTGTTCTTGCGAAGATATCCTCTTCGGCCGGCAATCTTTTGTTGTCAGAGAGAATCGCCCTGAACTTTTTTCAGAGAATGTCCGGAATTGCAACACTGACTTCTGAATATGTTTCCTGTCTTTTCCCGAAATCCGTGACAAAAATTACAGATACGAGAAAAACTACCCCCGGCTGGCGTATGCTTGAGAAATATGCCGTGAAAACAGGCGGAGGAAAAAATCACAGATTCGGTCTTGATGATGGCATTTTAATAAAAGATAACCATATCGCTCTCGCAGGCTCCATAAAAAAAGCAGTTGAAATGGTTCAACAATCAGGACATCATCTCAGCCGTATAGAGGTCGAAACAAGCAACCGGAAACAGGTTGCTGAAGCTCTGGAAACAGGTTGTGACATAATAATGCTGGACAACATGTCCGATGAAGAAGTGGAATCTTGCATCAATCTCATAAACGGAGCCGCCCTTGTTGAGGTGTCCGGTGGAATAACAAAAGAAAGAATCCCTCAACTTTCACGCATGAATGTTGATTTTATAAGTATCGGAGCTCTTACACACTCTTCAACTTCAAAAGATATCAGCATGTCTTTTAATTAAGACAGACAATGGAGAAAACTTTGAACTCCTTTCCGGCGACCGAGAAATTTTTTGCTCTGCTTTTTTTATTTTCCGCGTTGATTTCAGGTGTTTTTTGGACCTGTTGTTCGGACAAAAGGGGCTTTGATCGTGAAAATGAACTTAAAATCGCCGAAATATTAAACGACAAATATGTGTCCGGAGATATGATTTTCCCGGTACCCGGTTGGGATATGGGTTTTACCCGTCATTTAAAACACGGAATAATAGGAATTAACTACTCTCTTGATGCATATGATGAAAAAACAATCTCTCACATTAATAACAACGGAAAAAATGTGATTTTTTTTGTTATGGATAAAGCTGAACTCTGGAATGACATCAAAGAAAGATATTCTCTCAGGGAAAAAGAGAGCTTTTTCGTTGGAGAATCTCTTGTTGTGAGAGCTCAGTCCACCAGACCTCCCGTAAAAAAAGATATTGATCTGGCAAAAGATATAATGAACGCTGAAGAAGTTTTTCTTTCAACCCCCGACTCTTCCCGTAAAAAAATCTGTATCAAAAAAACTTCAAAATGGCAGTGCAGTCAGCACTCATGGAACTATGTTGGAGACATAAACTCTATCATGGACGGAATGAGACAGCATGCAGTATGGGCTCACCCCCGCAGCAGAAAGTTACTGAACATAGTTTACGCCAATAAAAACCAATCCACCCGACTTCTTTTCAGGACAGCTTTTCGTGAAAGTGCGTACAGACATAAAGATGGTGCTCCTGTTGAAGTTACTGTAAAAGCGGACAATGAAAAAATTCTGGAATATACAAACAAAAATATAAAAAAGACATATATAAACGAAGTCACCTTTCCCGCTTCCGTAAAAAAAATAACCATCCAGATATACACTGAACATGACGGGGCACGGCATTTCATTTATAACGGATTCCTCGGACGGTAATGATGTTCAATGGAAAAGCAGATCGATGGGATTTTTTAATATCTTTTTCCATAGGGGTTTTCATATTTATTTCCATTCTCTGGACTTCCGATATTACAGGGCTTGTCCGTGACGAAGGTTTTTATATGAAAGCGGCCGACATTATGGCGGACTGGTACGAATCCATGGAGAAAAGCTTCTCAGAAGGAAAATTTACGGAACCTTTTGCGTCACGAACAATAAAAAGATATTTCACCTATAACAATGAACACCCTGCATTTATGAAAATGCTTTACGGAAGTTTTCTGTATATTTTTCACAGAAAAACAGAACTGCTTTCCTTTGTAAAATCGATGCGGGCCGTTGCGGCTCTTTTAGCCGCACTGACGGCGGTAATGATATACCTGTTTTCCATCTACACTTTTTCATGCCGAAAAACAGCCGTTGTCAGTTCAATGCTTTTTATAAGTATGCCCCACATGTTTTTTCATTCTCATCTTGTATGTTTTGATGTCCCCGTTCTTTTTTTCTGGACACTTCTGTTTTTTCTTTACGCCCGCTACATAGTAAAACCTTCCACATGGACAGCATTTATAACTGCCGTTGTATTCGGAATCTCCATGGCTGTGAAGCACAATGTTTTCTTCTTTCCTTTTCTAATATTTCCGATATGGGTTTTATTTCATTTTTCAAACTACAGCTCTTTAGAAACAAAAAAACGGGGAATTTCAGGTTTTTTCAGATCTGTTCCTCTTTTATTTTATCTTTTTCCTCTTGTATCTCTTCCCGTATATCTTTTCCATTGGCCCTGGCTGTGGTACAATACTTTCCACCGATTCAAAGCTTACATAGATTTTCATGTTTATCATGTAAACTACACAAATTACTATTTTGGACAGGAACTTGCAAGGGCACCCTTCCCTTTTTCTTTTCCCTGGGTCATGACATCTTTCACAACCCCGTTACCTCAACTTGTAGTTTTTATCGCCGCTGTTTTTCTTTTTGCAGCCGTAATATTTAACAGAAAAACAAAATCTTCACATCGTCATGCCATTTTTGCACTGGCGACTGGAGCTTTTTTCCCCATCACTCTCATAGCTTTGCCCTCCGTTCCCATATTTGGAGGGATAAAACATTGGTTTACAGCTTACCCAATTCTCATTGTAATGGGAACATTTCCGGTGGTTCAGGGAACAAACTCACTTTTTGAAAAAAAATTGAAATTGAAACAAAAATGGGCGGGATTCGCCTCCGCCATTATTTTCGCTGTTGTTTTAACTTCTGTTTCCATACCTTGCATAAAATTCATAAAAAGAGGCCCGGCTTTTTTCAACACTCTGGCGGGAGGTGTGCAGGGAGCAGCGGAAAAACAGATGCAAAGAAATTTCTGGGGTTACGATATAATGGATCTTATTGATGTCCTCAATGAGGAAGCACCCCGAAATGCAAGAGTTTTTATAATGAGCTATGCTGAAGGACTGAACAGAAACTCTTTCAGATTCATGAAAAAAGAAGGTATGCTTCGCAACGATTTGAGAGCTGTAAACAATCTTAAAAAAGCCGATATGGCGTTTTTTTTCTTTGAAAAACAGAACGAATATGTAATCTATGACATATATGAAGAGTTCGGAACAGCCGTACCTCTTGCATTGTCTGAGGTCGATTCCGTACTTTATTCAGCACTTTTTAGGAGAGAAAAATGACCTATCTTTTCAGCAATCCCGATACAAAAAAATGGAAAAGACTTTTTATTGTTTCGTTTTTTTTGAATATTGTTCTTATTACAGCAATGATTGTGGGAAGTGTTGAAAAAGATTCCCGTGAAATAAACCGTGAAAAAGAGAAAGCACTTTCGCCTTCCAAGGAAACTGCGGATTCAGATGTTTATGCAGATGAATACAGTTCAGAAAAATTAGCCGGATCAGAAAAAAAACAGGGAGACACACATGTCATAACCATGGAAATTGAAGGAAGTTTTTACGGCTCTTTTTCGGCAGATGAAAAAATCATGGAACTTAGTGAAAAAACAGGAATAGAGATTCTTCATGATATTCTGGCCGCTCAGATATCAAGAGTTCTTTCGTGGGGTTTTAAATTAAGCAGGGATGTTCGAAAGGGAGATAAATTAACTTTTGCTTTCAGGGTAAACTCAGAAGAGGAGATCCTTTCGAGAAAAGATTTGGCTGAAGTAACAGAAATATTGGCTGTAAAATATTATTCGGGAAAAAACAGAAATGAAATATCTGCCTATCTTTATGAAGACGAAGAAAATGCCGGATATTATTATGAAAACGGTAAAAGAGTTGAAAAAGATCTTGTACCTTCTCCCATAAAAAATTATATTCAAATAACTGAAGTTTTCAAAGGAAGATCCGGCGGGCATAAGGGTGTTGATTTTAAAGCACCGGTGGGAGTTCCTGTCTATGCTGCAGCTGACGGTGTTGTTAAGCGGACAAACTGGCAGACCATATATAACGGATACTGTATAGATATAAAAGTAAAAGGCCGGCCTTACAGGTTGAAATATCTTCATTTAAGCGACATACTTGTAAAAAACGGTGATAGAGTCAACGCCGGCGACCATATAGCCAACAGCGGAAATACCGGAAGAGTAACCGGCCCCCATCTTCATTATCAGGTGGACCGAGAAAGAGACGGCCGCTCAATGGACCCGTATGAATTTCACGATTCAAAGCGTCGGAAACTTACGGAAAAACATATGAAAACTTTTAAAAACAGAGTGGAGCAGTATAATGCCGTTCTTGCAAGTGATTCCTGATTTTCAGGAATAAGAAAATTTGACATTTGTTTTTTGATTGTATAACCTGAGGTGCATAGTTTATGTTGCTTTTATTTAATATAGTTTAGAGTATAAATTCAAAGAGGAGGAAAGTGTGAAAAGATTTAGTTTGATTTTTGTTATTTGCTTTTTCACAGCATCTCTTATTGCGGAGACAATGGTTGTGTTACCGGTGACCGGAAAAACAGCTTCTGACAGAAGAGACTCCAACCGGGTTACCTCAAATCTCAATCTTATGCTTTCATCAATAAGTGGTGTTAAAGCAGTGTCTTCTGATGATGCTCTTGGAAGCCGTGAAAAAAATGTTCTCCGAAAATGTATCCGTTCGGGCAGTTTGAAATGCTTCATGAATGTAGGTAAAAGAGCCCGCAATGCTGACTATATGTTAATTTCCAGAATTGATTCCCGCGGGAAGGAAGTGGAGTTCTGGATATTTACAAAAACAGGGAAAAAAGTTGCTCAGGGAACTGCTCCCCTTTCAAGTCCGGAAGACACTGTTGCGGAGATGATCTCCAACGTCAACGATGAAACTTCAAAGCTGGGAGGAAGCAGGAGAGCCTCTTCTGGCGGAGAAAGGCAGAGATCCTCTTCAAGTCGGCGACTTGCCTCCTACACAGATGTTAAAAACATGTCCCTGAAAGGGTTTGAAGCCTATAAAAAAGGGGACCTTAATGCAGCTGTTGAAATATTCACCAAATCTGCAAAAGAGATGAACTGCAATTGCAGTCAGAATAAAAGAGCAGCGGAAGCTCTCAGTGTTGTCAAAAAAATTCAGTCCGGCATGAGACAGGCGGAAGATGCCATGTCTGCGGGAGATTACTCAAAAGCACAGCGTTATTACAAAAAACTTGCGGAGCTTGATGAAAAAGTCAGAGATCAGGGTCGCAAATTCATGGCCTATCGCAACACAACAGTTCAGAAACATAAATATCATATGCCGGACAGGGAAAGCGAAAAGATCGCTTCTCAGATACATAAGCGCTTTGAAAGAAAAGTTAAGCAGATAAAAAATTGGCGTAAAAAACAGCTTGACGGAATCTCAAACTGGCTGAACCAACGCATAAAACAACGGGAAGCCAACATAAAAAAGCTCAGACAAGAGGGAAAAGAGTTGGCAAAACAAGAAAAAGAGGAAAAAGAAAAATTTCGGAAAAAAATTCAGAATTTAAAATATGAGTGGGAAAAAGCGGACGAAGGTCTCGAAGGAGAGATAGTAAAGCTTGAAAGCAACATAACTCAGCTCAAACAGCGCCAGGAAGGTGTCATAAAAACATCCCACAAAAAATTTGAAAAAGAGCGGGAAAAAGAGTTTAAAAAATTAAAAAAAGAGTATGAAGCTTGGAAAAAGAATCTCGAGAAAACAAAAAAAGAGTTTTATGACAAACAGAAGCAGGAACTGGAAAGAGAGCAGAAAAAAGTTGAGCAGCAACTTAACCGTCTTAAAAAACAGAAAGACGATGTGGAAAAAAAGATTCGGGAACATGAAAAAGAGCTTGAAAAAATGGAGACGGAATATAATCAGGCAGAACGGAAAGCACTCTCCCGGTATGAAGCGGAAAGAATGAAAAAAGAGGATGAAGACCGCAAATATGTTGCTGAAGTACACAGAGAGTATCAGAAAAAATTTGACAACCTCAACAAAGAGATTGCTGAATGGGAAGAAAAACAATCCAAAAAAGAGAAAGAGCTGGAGGTTTTTGATCGTAAAATTTCAGAATTTATGGAAAAAAATCTTTCAAAGATGACTAAAATTCAGGAGTCCCTTGAGAAAAAACGCGACAAACTCATGAAGGAGTACGAAAAAGAAAAAGAGAATGCTCTTGAAAAAGCTGAAAAAGAGTATGAGAAAAAACTTAAAGAACTCAGTGATAAAAAAGCAAAACTTGAAAACGATGTTGCTGAGTTTCAGGAAAAAACCATTTCACTCAGAGCTAAAAAAGAGGAGGAGATGGTTTCCGGGCATGAAAAAGAGCTGTCTTCTATTGCAGAGGAAATAGCTAAGACAGAGTCTGAAATAGCTAAAACAACGGAAAAATATGAAAACAAAATAGCTGAAAAACAGCAGGAAATAGAAAAAACTCTTGAAAAAGAAGATAAAGAGATCGCTCAAATGGAAGAAAAGCTTGCGAAGGAAAACGAACAGAGCGTTCGTGAACTTCAAAAAATAGAAGAAAAAATAGCGAAAGAGAAGATGGAGTACGAAAATGCTGTGGCTCAAATAAAAGACAAAACCGCGTCGAAAATAGGAGGTCTCAAAGAAAAAATAGCAAATCAGAAAGCCGAAATGATGAATAAAGTTGAAGAGTTTAAAGCAAATTGGGGTGATGTGGTACAGAAAGAGATTGACAAACTAATCCAAAAAGAAAACTCTGTTGTCTCTCAGATTGAAAAGAAAAGAGGCGAAAGAGCGGAGATTGAAAATAAAAACGAGCAGAAACGCATAGAGGAACTTGAAAAAATTGAAGAAAAAATTGCCAAACTTGATGAAAAATACGCTGAAAAGACCATGTCTGTTGAAGAAAATATAGAAAAAGAGATTGAAAAAGCACAGGAGGAACTCCAGAAAAAATTGGAAGAACACGCTAAGAATGCCGCAAAGATGGAGTCTGAATTCAATAAAAAAGTTTCTGAAATGGAAGAGGAAAAGGATAAAATTGCCGAAAAATATGACAAACAGATTGCGGAAATCACAAAAAAGAAATCTGAAATTGAGGAAAAATATGAAAAATTGAAAAAACCTCACGATATAACTCCCATGCAAAATGAGATGAATCAGAAAATTGCAGAACTTCAAAATAAAAAAATCGAAGAGATAAATGAACACCAGGAAAAGCTTGACGCTCTCATGACGGCTCGCTCACAGGCTCAACAAGCCCTTGAAGATGCAAAAGAAGAGATGGATGACAAATCTGAACTTGCAAAGAGAGAGAAAGAGATAAATTCTGACCTGAGAAAAATAAATCTGGAGATAAGTTCAACAGAGCGCAAAGTGAAGTTTGCCGAAAGCAAATACGACAGACAGATAAAATTCCAGAAAAGCTCATACGAAAGAAAAATGTCAAAA
>JAWOGE010000065.1:0-4859 GCA_046497165.1 bacterium
AAACAACTTTCACTTGCAGAGACTTTCTCTTTCAAGAACTATTCCGTTTTCACCGAATAAAAGAATCTTTCCGACGGGATCTCCTGAGATTTTGTATACCGGACTGCCCATGGGATTATCAACGCTTTCTATGAAACCATGTGTATCCATATTTTTATAGTGATAGATCCATCCTTTGTGGTCCATCGATATGAGAGTGTTCTGCTGGTCACAGGCCCATACATCTGTAAAACTGAATTCGGAATAAAGTGAAGATCTTGCATCGTTTATCCATTTTTCGCCATCATAACTGAAAATATAGGAAGTTTTTCCATCCGGGGAGCTTCCGGTTATCCATATATTATCAGAATCTATTAAAAATATCTCTTTCATATCAACTTCGGTCTCTCCCGCCGGAAGTCCCCTTTCCACAAGTTCTCCGGGAGGGGTTTCACTTATCTCATCACCATCAGAAATCACAACGACATTAAATCCCGCAGCGACAAAACCTTTTTTCGGAAAAAGTTTTACAGAGTTGACGGCATTTTCCGTTTTCAAGTCAATTTTTTCAAAAGAATCATCTTTTTTCATCCACATGAAACCACCTGCAACAGCTGCTGTTCTTTCGGGAGACTCCATGGAAACCGAATCAACTCTGCTTTGTACTTCTGTCAAAAAAACCGCTTTTTTCATATTTTCGTCAATTATATGAATATTACCTTCATTATCACCTGCAGCTGTGTTTTTACCGTCGGAATCAACTGCAGTGATTTCAAAATCCGTGTGTTTCTGTTCAAAAGAATCTTTCTGAAAGTAAACAACTGCGTTTCCGGCTGCACTTACGAAACTGTCCTCTCCGGTGAAAACCGAAGAAACAGGTATTCCGTCAGGCATTACAGAGGGCCATACCGAAAGTTTTTTCACCTCGCCCTTATTGTCAATCACAGATATTGTACATGAAAAATCATTTTCACAACTGTGTTCAAAGGAGTATTTATCTGAAAATTTCCACGAAATAGAGTTTTCTTCTAATGAGATATGCTCTTTTACAAAGTTTTTCATCTCGTCCATACGGGCTTCTGACGGTTTTTCGGTTTCACGCCAGACAAAGCCGTTGAAAGCATAAACTCTGTCTTCGCTCAGGGCGTATATTTCATCCTCACTGACTCCAAAAATTTCTTTTACGGCTGAGTCAAAATAATAGTACTCCACCTGAGAAGGAAGTAGATGAACAATAGTATTGTCAATAGCAATCCATATACTGTCCGGAGACATTGCGAACAGAGCATCGGCTTTCCCGTTGAAAAAACCCTGCCCGGAAACAAGTTTTTCGCCGTCAAAAAAAGCCAGCCAGCCGGAGGAACCGTAGATATGAAGTTTTTTTCCATGAATTTTAAAACCGTTAATATCTCTTTTTATGCCGTAATTAATAACTTTTTTGTTCACGGCTATCAATCCGTTTCTACCACCGGCTACAATACTTCCTTCAAAATGAGTGATCTTTGTAAAATCTCCGTCAAGTTCATACATAAATTTCGCTTCACCTGCAGAGTTTATTTTTAAAACTTCTGTACTCTTTTGCTTCAGGACAAGTGCTGTAAAACCTTTATCCTCGGAATAAACCAGAGAAAGCACTTCTCCTTCAATTTCACTGTCCGTCCATTCTCCATCTTTTTTCACGGAAACAAACCCGTCATCTCCAGCCGCAACAACAAAACCTTCGTCATTAACCGCCAGAGTATTTAGAGCCGTTTCTGTTTCATGATCAACAATCCATCTGTCGCCGTCATAATGAAGAACTCCGGCAGAAGAGGCTGCATATATATTGTCTGAGGAGTTACCCGCAAGTTCATTTATTCTGTTTTTAACAGGTGAGTGATACTCTCCGTCACTGTCCTGACAATCCATGAACCCGTTTGTGAGTTCAAGCAGAGACCCATCGGTTGCAGAAGCCCAGACATCTTCATTTCCAAAACTTATAATGGAAGTGAAACGACCTCCGGATCTCAACTGATAAGATAAAATTTCATATTTTCCGTCTCTTTTTCTGAAAACATTGGCATCAGACACAAAAAACATATCCCCGTTTTCTGAAAAATCCATTGAAGAGACAGGATCCCCCTGAGGATAGGGAGAAACCCAGCAATAAGCCCGCTTGCACACATCTTTTACACAAAGATTTCTAAGATTGTTTTTTCCGCACTGCATATCCTCAGGACAGTCTCCGCAGTTCAGCTCCCCTGAAGAGGTCGTTATTTTTCCACATTCAGCTCCAAAATATTCACAATTTTCTTCAAAAGGAGGAAAGTTTTCCTCATCATGAGATTCTTGATCCTTTTCAGATTCCGGTTTTTCAACGGCATCATAATCCTGAAACTCCTCATCTGCATATTCTGATTGACCATTGTCTGCTGATTCAGCTTTGTCAGAAGAGCAGGCATAAAGAAAAAATAGTGTCGCTGCAAATACAAAAACTTTAAACCTCATTGAAAACATCTTCATTTAACTCCCCTTCACTTTTAGCAATTATCATTGAACCTATGGTATCACCGGAAACATTTACAGCAGTTCTCAGCATATCGAGAATCCTGTCCACTCCCAAAATTAAAGCAATGCCCTCCACAGGAAGATTCACCTGCTGAAGCACCATGGAAAGAGTAATCAGCCCGACACTGGGAACTCCCGCTGTGCCTATGGATGCCAGTGTAGCGGTAAGGATCACCGTAACAATATTTACAAAAGTCAGATCCACGCCATAAGCCTGAGAGATAAAAACAACGGCAACTCCCTGCATTATGGCGGTACCGTCCATGTTTACAGTGGCACCGAGCGGAAGAGTAAATGAAGCTATTCTTCCCGAAACACCCATCTTTTTCTCAGCAGTCTCAAGGGTGACAGGCAGTGTGGCGTTGCTTGAGGCGGTTGAAAAAGCAACCAGCATCGTTGAGTAGAATTTTTTCACAAAGTTCACCGGAGAAAGCTTTCCGATAAATTTTAAAGCGGAGCTGTACACAAAAAGAAAATGAAACATAAGAGCGAGAATCACCGTTATGATATACTTTAAAAGAGGAAGAAAAGCATCAAAACCTTCTTTTGCAAAAACATTGGCCACAAGTGCAAACACACCGTAAGGAGCGACATAAATAACCATGGTTACCATTTTCATAATTATTTCGTTGAGCTCCTCAAGTCCTCCGCGTATTCTTGAAACTCTGTCTCCGAGCACGGACATTGCAAATCCGAATAAAATGGCAAAAAATATCACCTGAAGCATATTCCCTTCAGTAAAAGCCGCAAAGGGATTGTCCGGTATTATAGAGGATATGGTATCAACAAATCCGGGGGCTTCGGAAGCTTCAAAGGAGTCCTGTCCTTCAGCAAGTTCAAACCCTTTTCCCGGACCTGTTATAAATGAAAGCGAAATTGCCACAGCGATAGCTATGGTTGTTGTAGAAATATAGAAAACAAGAGTTTTTACTCCCACTCTGCCAAGCTTCCTTATGTCATCTATGCCGGCCGCCCCACATATCAGGCTGGTTAGTACAAGAGGAACCACCAACATTTTAATGGCGGAAATGAACATCTTCCCCGCAAGAGAAAAAATTCCGTCGGTCAGCCATTTCTGAGCAATGCCGGCACTGTCATACTCTTTTATTAAATTCAGTATAACTCCTGTAATTGCACCGGCGAGAAGAGCTATAAAAATTTTGATTGTCAGACTGTTTCTTTTTTTTTGCATCCCGGGATCTCCTTAAAATTCATATCCGTGAGATTGTCTCGAAAATAACTCTCCTTGTCAAATTGTTGAATGAGATTTTATTTCGGGTATAATTCCTGAGCAGGGAGGAATATTATGTTGAATGTGGAAAATCTTACCGCCGGATACGGAAAAGAAATAGTTCTCGAAGACATAAGTTTTAGTATAGAAAAAGGGGAGCGATTCGTTGTTCTCGGAGAATCGGGATGTGGAAAATCCACACTTATGAAGGCAATTATAGGTCTCAATCCGCCCATGACCGGATCGGTTTATTTCAACAGTGAAAAAATAGAGTATCCTATCAACGAAAAATCCGATTTTTACAAACACATCGGCATACTTTATCAGGCATCAGCCCTTCTTAATTCACTGACACTGGTTGAAAATGTAATGCTTCCCGTAACCATGCATTATCCCAATTTCCACGAAAAAACCGCAAATGACATAGCCTGTGAAAAACTGTCTATGGTAAATCTTTATCCTCACAGAAATAAATATCCCTCTGAACTTTCCGGAGGAATGAAAAAAAGGGGGGCCCTCGCACGAGCTATGGTTCTTGATCCGGAGATAATATTTTTTGACGAACCTCAGGCCGGTCTTGACCCCGTAACAGCCCGCGAACTGGATTTGCTTTTCATAAAACTTAACGAGGAGATGGGGATCACTTTTTTCACAGTGACACACGAACTGCTCAGCATAAAAAGATCCGCACAGAAAGTTCTTATGCTTGGAGATAAAAAAGTCATTTTTTTCGGGAATCTGAGTGACGCTGTATCAAGCGATATATTTCTTGTAAAACGCTTCTTCAATGTTGACAAATACGGATCGTCAAGACATGAAGGAGTATAGACTTTCAACTCCGTTCAGTCCCGCAGGAGATCAACCACGGGCCATCAAAGAGCTCACTGAAAAATTCAGAAGCGGCCATTCCCGGGAACTTCTGCTGGGAGCAACGGGAACAGGAAAAACCTTTGTAACAGCACATCTGATAAAAAAACTTAACCTTCCAACTCTCATAATAGCACACAACAAAACTCTGGCGGGACAACTTTACGGAGAACTCAGACAGCTTTTTCCTGAAGACAATGTGGGATACTTCATAAGTTTTTATGATTATTATCAG
>JAWOGE010000074.1:0-3449 GCA_046497165.1 bacterium
GTCGAATATAACAACAGAGGATTTCCTGAAGCCGGAGTTTCCATAGAAACAGAAAAATTGTCCACGAAAGATGTTCGTGTTCGTATAGAAGTTAAAGAGGGGAAAGGAAAAAAAATAAAAGAGATAAAGCTGGACGGAACGATAAATTACATGGAAAAGAAAAAACTTCGTCAAAAACTCTTTTTGTCCTATCATAAAACCCCCTTAATTGATTCCAATTTAATGGATATGAAAACAGAGATTGAGAAATATTGGGTGAAAAAGGGGTATCCCGCTGTCGCTGCAAGAGTCAACACCGAAGGGAAAGGGGTTGTTTCTGTGAATATAAATACTTCCTTTTTTTTCAGGATAAATATTAAAAATGCTCGTTTTTTCTCACCTTATACAATAGAAGATGTGGTGAAATCCGTTGATGAATATTACGATTCTCCCGATGCGATTCGAAAAAAACTGATTAATTATTATGATGTTTACGGATTCCCTTCGGCAAAAGTGGAAATATCTCTTAAAAACTATGTGGAAAAAGAGAGGAATGTAAAAGAGATGGATATCTATGTTGATGCGGGAGATCGTAAATTCCTTGAGGACATTGTATTTTCCGGCATAAAAGGAGATTTCGGTGAAAAGCTTAAAGAAAGACTTGCCGCTTTTGTTGAAAAATCAATGGAAGATGAAAATTTTCCGGATATAAGTATAAATAGGTCTGAAACCGGTGGCGGATACAGAGATATTGACAGAAGCCATGTTCGGGCAATTTATCGTTCGAAAAAAAACAAGGTTCTGCTTCCCGATGCGAATTTGATTTTTCCGGAAAAGTATCTTTCCGAAATAGCTCCCGTAATAGAGACTTTTTTCCGGAAAAGGGGGTTTGTGGATGCTAAAGTTATTTCCTCGGAAAGAGTTGTAGGGGATTCAACTTACGATGTTATTATAAATATAGAACAGGGGAAGGAGTTCCGAATATCCTGTCTTAAAATTTCATATCATGACAGTGAGCTTGTTGAAGAAATAAGAGCTCTGACTGAAATACGAGAAGATGTTGTTTTCAGTGAAGAAAAAATAAGTGACTATAAGAGCAGTATTGTAAGTTTTCTGCGCAAAAACAAAAAGTTTATATTTGCCCGTGTGATTCCTGAAGTTGATAAAAGAACCTCCGAAGTAAGCGTTGTTTTCAAACTGGAAAATCTTTTTCATGTGAAAACCGGAGAAGTTGTTCTGAACGGAAACTATCATACCCGCTCAGACACCATAAGAAGAATTCTTCGTATTGTGGAAGGGGAAGTTCTTACTTATGAAAAAATGGAGAAGGCCCGGAGAAATATGCTGCATACTGGAATTTTTGACTATGTTGACCTTGTTATGCTGGATGAACACAAAGTAGCTTATTCCAAAGATATTGTTGTTACAATGAAAGAATCTGAACGACTTCGCCTTTCGGTGGGAGTGGGCCTTGGAAGTGATGAAGGCGGGCGTGTTTTCGGAGGATTTGAGTGGAGAAATCTCGCTGACCGGGCTTTGACCCTGCGTCTGAATTACAGAACCTCAAGAAAAATTGATTATTTTATGCCGGAGCCTTTTAAGACAAATTTCATAAACGAATTTTCATTTTTTGAGAAAATTGACAGAAAAATAAACACAACACTCACAGTTCCGGATCTCTTTCTTCCTTTTCAACTTTCAGGACAACTGGAAGCTTTTCACTTATACGACATAAGAAGTCGGGGAGAGCTTCCTTATCTTATGAACAAAAGCGGGTTTTCATTTACTCTTTTCAAAAAACATGAAAAAAGATATTTTCTTGGTATGGGTTCAGAATTTTCATATCGCCATGAAAGGGATTTTTTTAATGAATCTGAAGGATCTGATAATATCGGAGAAAATACAATAAAAAGATTTGTTATTTCTCCTGAAATCCGTGCCTATGCTGATTTAAGGGACAATATGTTTTTTCCCTTGAAAGGATGGATGGTTTCGGGACGGCTTCAAAACGATGCAACCATATTCGGAGAAGGTGCAAAATACACTGTGTGGGAGAACTCTTTTTCCCTCTATTATCCGCTCATACACTATCGTGATTATGCTGGAAAAATGCAGCACCGTGACTGGGTGATTTTTCACACATATGCCAAATACGGAGTTCTTTTTCTTCATTCGGGAAAAATGACATCGGATGATGTTCTGAAGCTTGGAGGCTCTAGTACGGTGAGGGGCTTCAACCAGAATGCTCTGAAACCCTCAGACAGCACAGACGATCTTTACGAAGGCCGATATTATTTTTTCATAAGAAATGAGATGCGTTGGAAAATGGTGAACAAAGTTTATCTGACAACTTTTTTTGATGCAGGTAACTTATGGGAAAATGCAGAAAACATAGGCAAAGGTAATTTCCTGAGAACCTCTGCGGGAGGTGGTTTGATGTTTGTTTCACCCATAGGAAGCATGAACCTGAACATAGGGTTCAATCTTTTTCCTGAAAATGAAGAAAGAATATGGGCACTTCATTTCTTCATATCGACATTTTGAAAAAACAGATTTTACAGTTCTTTTTTAAATCCTGCACAGGGACGGAATCCCACAGTTTTTGATGCTTTTATTTTCATGGGTTTTTTGGTTTGCGGATTGTGTCCCATGCGAGCTTTTCTTTTGCTCATTTTGAAAGTCCCGAAGCCGTTCATGCTGAGGCGCTCTTTTTCGGAAATAGTGTCTTTCATAATTTTAGTGAAGACATCGTAAATTTCTTTTGACTGATCATTTGTGAGATCGAAATCAACGGTTTCTTTAAGTTTTTTGATAAAATCTTTTTTAGTGGCGGCAGCCAATTTCTTTTTCTTCATGAGATCCCCCGAAAAATATTAACAAATGGTAAATAAGCTTATATCCTCTAAAGGTTTAAGTCAATTTTTTTAACATAAAATATCAGATTCCTGTAATTTCTGAAAAATCATCTGCAGTGTAGAATATATCGATGTCTCCGTTTATCTGAATACTGAGAGGTTCTTTCAGAGCTTTTATGGCATAATCCCCCTCTGTAGGATCTCCTGAATCATCCATATCTACAACAATATACACATCCACGACCTGTCCTGCTGCTCCTGTCCATATTTCTTGAGGATTTTGCCAATAACCGAGAGTAAACTCAGCTGTTCCGGCATCAATATTTTTTTCATAAAAGGCAATTCCTTCTTCTGCTTCTCCGGGATTTGTTCCATGTTCAAAAGCAGCAGCGAGAACATTTTTATCGTTAAATTTGTCCATATCGGTCAGATTTATATTTACTGAACCTTCTTTGGGTTCAAAAGGTTTTAAATCTTCTTCATAATCAATTTCAAGGATTGTGTTTCCAGTAAAATTAACCGGAATCCATCAATTTTATTATTTCCAGTTCGTCTTTTAGTTTTTCATAGATCTCTTTTTGAAGTGTTTCATGTTTTTTTGTTCTTTTTTCCAGG
>JAWOGE010000205.1:0-5702 GCA_046497165.1 bacterium
CCAGTTTATTCCCCATGTGTTTGAAATTTTCCAAAGAACTTTTATGATAAAAAACTGTACAGAGAAACATGTCGCCACTTTCTATAATGGTAAGCTAATACTGGACAGAGGTATAAAGTGGAATATAATAACCTCTGGAAGGAGCAAACAAGATGAAGGGAAGACGAAGAATGCACAATGCAGGATTTAAAGCAAAAGTTGCTTTTGAAGCAGCGAAAGAAGAAAAGACTATTGCAGAAATAGCAAGTATTTATGAAGTACATCCGAATCAAGTATCAGCATGGAAAAAGGAACTTCTTGAAAGATTGCCGGATCTTTTCAAAGACAAAAGAGTGAAGAAAAATAAAGAAAAAGAATTGAAAGAGGATGATTATCTCAAGCAGATAGGTCAACTGAGTGTCGAAGTTGAATGGTTAAAAAAAAAGTGCAATCAGCTTGGAATAAAGTAGAAGAAAAGCGAGCTATGATAGACGATAAACGCAAGGAAATATCGGTGGTAAGACAGTGTGAGCTTCTCGGGCTTTCCCGTTCCAGCTATTACTACAGAAAAGTAAGAAATAAAACAAAAGAAGTATTTTTTGAAAAAGTAAAAAAGCATATTCTTGATATTTATCTCAAGTGGCCTTTTTACGGAAAAAGGCGAATTCGTAATGAACTGAAAAAACTAGGAATAAATGTAAGCTGTCAAAAAGTAAAGGCATTGATGAATGAACTGAAAATACAGCCTATATATCCTAAGCCAAATCTTTCCCGTCCAAACAAACAGCACAAGAAATATCCGTATTTATTGAGGAATGTTGAGATAGTTCGTCCTAATCAGGTCTGGAGTACAGATATAACTTATATAAGAATGCCTCATGGTTTTGTTTACCTGACAGCCGTAATTGACTGGTACAGCAGACTTGTTCTTTCCTGGAAAGTATCGACGACACTTGATGGCAGTTTTTGCAGGTCAGCACTTAAGGAAGCTATTGAAAAGTATGGGAAACCGGAGATTTTCAACTCAGACCAGGGCGTGCAATATACTGATAAAAAATTTACAGATATTCTTGAAGATCATGAAATTAAGATAAGCATGGATGGAAAAGGCAGAGCAATTGATAACATCTACATTGAAAGATTGTGGAGAACAGTTAAGTATGAGGAAATACTTCTTAAAACTTACAGTTCAGTCCTCGGGCTGAAAAAAGAGCTTGAAAAGTATTTCCGTTTTTACAATTACAGAAGAGATCACTCATCTCTTGATTACAAAACACCTTGGGAAATTTACAGTAGAAATATGAATGAAAAAACTGTTTCGGAAATAGCATGATTTTTATGAATGAATATATGAGCTTAAGAAAACACACCAATTATTTGAAATTTTCTGTCCAGAAAAACTTGACCATTTCAAGGGCCACCTTTAAAATCACAAAATTAAAAAAAAAAGAATTTTTTATTTGAAAATTGATTTTGAGGTGCTATTATGAGAACAATTATAAAAATAGGAGTATCGTTTTTTTTAGTTGCCATTCTTTTAGGAAATATTGCAGCGGATTCTAAAGTAAGAAATGTTGAAGAAAATCCAAAAATAAAAAAAATAAAGACCATCTTGAAAAAAGCCGGTTACGAATTCTCCGTTAAACGAATATCGGAAAAAAAGATGAATAATATGCAGATTAAAGATGGGAGAATTCTGACTGTAGATGAATTTATGAAAGAATTTAATGCTATGGAAGCTAAAAGTTATACCGGTGTCAGTTCGCTGTATTGCAATACCGAAACATATTCATTTGAAATAAATTGTAATTGGACTAACAGCGGTACATTTTCTCGAACTCTTGCTACATTTGATTATATCACTGGGTGGGGTGGAACAGGTCATATATGTACTACAAAATATGATTTTCCAGAAAACAGTTTATACAAAAGATTTTTTTACATTGATGAGGATGACTGGATTTTCCTTAACGAAGATCCGGAAACCGGTTGTCCGTGGATGGAGAACCCCTATGAAGTCAGTGTTGCTCAACGGTATCAGACATTTATTCAGGGGCAAGAAGTTATTTGGATATATGTTCCCGGTAGTCCTTTCGGATGGTGGTATAGTTTTGTTTTTGATGTCGGAAGTGAGACATTTGCAATCACAGATAATTGCTTAGCAACTCCAAATATTATTAATTTATGTGACTAATGAAAATTGAATATGCTGACAGGGAGAAACGCTTCTCTGTCAGCATTAAGAAGCAGAAAGGAGATGTTCCATGAAACATTTATCATCAATGGCAATGCTATTTATAACTGCTCTGTTTGTTTTTGCATGTTCTCTGGAAAATAAAACGGTTGATTCATCGGAAGATAATAATGAAAATGCCGACAGTGACTTTCTTACATGTCACGACAAATGGAGATCTCTGGAAAAGATTGACAATCCTGAAGAGTATTTTAATCTTGATATCGTGACTGAAACAGACACTTGGAAATGGCGTGAAAACGGTGATGCGGAATCTCTGATAATTGACGGTGAAATATTTGACAGACCGGAAGCTCTACATGTTGCAGATAACGGCACTGTATATCTGGGCGGTGGATTTTCAGAAAATTGCAGTGAAAAAGTTTATTGTGGATTTCTTTATGTTTATAAAGCTGATGGTACTCTTGTCCGCTATAAGTGGAACAGACCGCTTATTTCCCTTGTAAAAAACATTCTCCCTGTTCCCGACAGTGAAAGCATCTATTTAAATGTGAGCTTTCCTGATCACAGGGAGTTGGTAGGAGAAAAGGATGCATATCAATGGAATACAAAAGTGATGATCGGACTTCTTGACAAAGACGGTAATTTTTCATTTGATGCTTTCTATGATGAGTATCTTCACGAATGTATGGATGCGGTGATGACTCCAGAAGGTGTTTTTATGTATTGCTTTGAAATGGATTTGTTTTTTGACGAAAAGGATGTAGCTCGTGTTCGGAGCAACAAATGGTATATCATGAAATACGATGAGAAAAATGCAATAAAAAAAGAACTTTTTGACTTTAAAGGGATGTATGCGGGGACCCCCCAACATATTGCGTATGATTCTTCAGAAAGAGTTTTGCATCTTGCCACAAGCAATCTTTCGACACGAGGAGATTCCACAAATCTCAGTTTAGGTATAAATGAAAAAACTTTGTGTAAAACTTCTGAAAAAGATGGAACATTATGGGAAGACAATTTGAGTGTTTATCTTGATTTTGCGAAAGGGAATCGTGTTATATCGGGCAGTATGCGGGATGGATATGAATTTGAGCATTCGGAACTTCCTGATTCCTATTCCAGTACTGACGGCTATGTATTTATTGACGGTGAACAGAAACAAACATGGTTTAAAATCGGATATTTCGACAGTCCTCCTGAGAAAGATGAAATAAACAACCAGACATCTCTGCAATTTGTATCAAAAGATGGTCCTGTATACTATTTTTCCGGTTCTTCAATGGGAGATATTGATGATGACGGTGTTTCATCGAACAGGAATCCACCGGAGATTCCCGAAAACGGGTATCTGGGTGATCAGAAATGGCGTTACGAAACCTTGATTTTTGCCTATAACAGTGAAACTGACAAAGCATATCTCAAGCAGATTCAAACATCTATACAGGGTGAAATTATAAGAGATACGACCAGTGATGATACCTATCTCTATATTGCAGGAATTTATGTGCCTCATTATTACGATACAGAAATACCGCTGGTTGAAGATGCGGAAGAAGGTGATCCGCATTACGGAAAAACTTTTTATTCTTCTTCGGGAAACGGATATGTTCACAGGATCAAAAAAGCAGACATTTTGAAATCGGAAAACCGTGCTCCTGAAAACCGTGTTTTTATGTATCTGAAAACGGATGATTGATTTTGTACAATTTTATGAATGTGACTAAATTGAACCTGAACCGTTCGACTCTCTCATTGAAAAATGAAAAAGCCTTCTGTTCTTAAGAGATTACAAAAATCGCCGATTAACCTTCGGGTGAACCTCAGATTTTGTGTAACTCTTCTGAATCAGAATTCTTTCCCATGTTTTCTAACTCAGAATCGAACGATTCAGGTTGAAAAGAGGTTTATGATGAAAAAATTTTTAATTTCAGCTATATGTATGCTTTTTATAATATCGTGCAGTGAAAATAAAGGAGATACAGAAAATAAAGACAACGAATATCCTTACCCATCATTATGCACATCAATTACAAAATGTTATGATAATTCATCAGAGATAAACTGTCCCTCTGAAGGAGAAGCTTTTTATGGACAAGATGCACAGTACACAAATTTGTGTATTCCTGTAAGTTACAATGTCTCGGGAGTTGAGCCGGAGAAAATTGTTACAGACAACAATACAGGCTTACACTGGCAAAAAACAGCTTCAGACGAATCATTTAAATGGGATAATGCAATGAGCCATTGTAAAGAACTTGATTATGGTGGATATGCTGACTGGAGATTACCGAGTGTGAAAGAACTTTTAAGCATTCTTAATCATAAAGAATCTCACCCGGCAATTGACATAAATTACTTTCCTGATACTAAACCTGAGAGCTACTGGACTTCCACATCTTATGCCGGAAACATTGACAAAGCCTGGAATGTAATCTTTAGAAACAACGGGAGCAGTCAATATCTGGATAAAACGGATTATTCTTATACGAAACAATATGCGAGATGTGTCAGAGGTGAAAAATGGAATCCCGGAAACGAATTTACCAAAATTGATATTTCAGAAAAAATTGTTTTAAAAGATTTGCAGTCTGGACTTTTTTGGACAAAAGAGTACTCAAACAATTCAATGACATGGGAAGATGCTCTTGCTTATTGTGAAAACCTCGAATATGCAGACTTTACAGACTGGAGACTGCCCAACATAAATGAACTTATAACCCTTGTGGATTATAGCAGCGATCTTCCTGCAAGCAGTTTCCCGGGCATGACAAATAACATCTTCTGGTCTTCATCGTCCTCCAGCGATAGAATACAATCTGCGAAAAGCTTGAATTTTACTCATGGTGACAAAACCAGCCCTCCTAAGACATACAAAGCTTTCGTTATTTGTGCCAGGTAGATTTTATTTCGTATGATTTGACAGAAAGAGATGCACATGAATTTGAGAAAGAGAAATAAACCTCAAGTTTCGCACATGAAAAACAGCAGCAGATTCACAAGAAAACCCACATAAATTTACAGTAAAACATCAATTATCAACTTAAACCTGAATCGTCCGATTCCTGCACTTCAATTCTTTATTACATCTGAATCGTTCAATTCTGAGTTAGAAGAGTTACACAAAATCTTGCATCTATACTTCTTAAGAACAGAAGGCTTTTTTATTTTTCCGAAAGAAGGACCATCCCACTTTTATGAAGCATGGATATAAAAGCAAGTGTGCGATCTGTCAGCTGTTCTTTTTCATCGGTGACTTGCTCAAGTTTAAAAATTATATCAGAAATATTGTTTCTGCCGTCAATGTTTTTTACAACAATACTGCCCATTTCGTCCAAATCGTACTTTAAAACACGGGGAGAATTAAAAATAAAGGTCAGGAGTTTTTCGTACCAGGTGTTTCTGTGAAAATGAAGTGTTATCATACCATTGTCAGTTTCAACAGCTTCAACTTTGTCCCTTAACCGAGGAAGATATTTCAAATATTTTTTTTCCGTATTCATAGGGACGATTTTTTATCCGTTCTAAA
>JAWOGE010000210.1:0-4526 GCA_046497165.1 bacterium
CACGAAATAAAAACACCTCTCGGAGAAACTCTGACAATAAATTTGAAAAACGGAGTCAGAAACGGTCAGATCATTCGTCTGAAAAACGCCGGAATGTACAAAAAATCCGGAGAAAGAGGAGATCTTTTTGTTTCTATATCCGTTAAAAAAGTTATTTTCAGCCTCAAGGCAGCTTTCGGAATGTAATCAAATCATTTGTATACTTTGAAATCATCAATGTAGACACCTGCCTTAACTGTGGTTCCGTCACTTATAAACCTGAAGCCTATATTTACATTCTGCCCTGAGTAAGGCTCGAGAGATCCACTTATTTTTACATATTCACCTTCACTGCTTGAACATATTTTAGAAGATGTCGCATAATCCAGAACTGGCGAAAACCCGAAGGCTGAGAGATCAGGAAGAGCGGTTGCCTGCCCCCAGGCATCGCTAACATCTTTTACTATTAATTCAGCATAATCATCCGGCGAATAAGGTGCCCCGTCTGTTTCTATGTAGGCAAAGAACTCTACTTTTGTCTCATCTGTTATGGAAAAAGATTTGTCAAGCTTAAGATAAGATTCGCTGTCATTGGAATATTCACCGTCAAGAACTGTTCCGGCCACATTACTGCCGCTTTGTGCAGAATCAGGACCGAAAGAGGGGACACCTATCTCCCAGTCTCCGTCAGCAGACCAGTCGGAAGCGGTTTCAAAATCAGAGAAATAATCCTCCACACCACTATCCCCGGTATTTCCTGTGTTTCCTGTGTTTCCTGTGTTTCCTGTGTTTCCTGTGTCGCCTGTGTTTCCTGTGTCGGAGTTTTCCCATTCCTCTTCAGTTACACAGTAACCGAATTCAACATCACACACCCAGCCCTTGGCACAAGCGGGATTTGTTTCACTGCAGCGTGTGCGTTCAACACATATAAATATCTCTTCGTTAGTTCTGTCGTCTATGACAGGATTCTCTTTGTCACAATAATATTCCCTGCCTTTTTGTTGAGCACATTCCTGATTGCTGATACATTCTATATAATTGCCGTTTGCAGAATCAGGACTTTCTTCTGATAAGCAGGCTGATAATGTAAAAATAGCTGACAAAGTACAAAAACCATAATAGAGAAACTTCATATGTATAATCCTCCTCAACTGTTATGAGCTTATTGTAAACAAATTTCTTTATATTTCAAATTAAAATATGATGAAAAAATTATCTTTACCTGAATTGTTCGATTTTGAGTTAGAAAACATGGGAAAGAATTTTGATTCAGAAGAGTTACACAAAATCTGAGGTTCACCCTTAGGTTAATCGGCGATCTCTGTAACTTCTTAAGAACAGAAGGATTTTTCATTTTTCAATGAGAGAGTCGGACGGTTCAGGTTTATTCTATTTGCTCAATAAAGTGTGGTTGTTTCCGTTCCGGGATAGTAGCGTTTCAGTATAAATCTGAAATTTTTTCCTTTTTTTCCCAGAGAGATAGCCCCCATCTGACTCATTCCGACACCATGACCCCAGCCTGCTCCCCGAAATACCCAGTCTCCGTTTTTTTTTCGACTATCAATAAAAAGAGAGCTGTACATATTATCAAGCAGTCTACGGATGTTAAGTTCTCCGTATACGGTTTTACTCCCTTTACTGCCTTTTATGGTGAGAACATAAATTCTACCGGAAACTCCGCGTTTTTCAGGAATAAGTTTTTCTATTTTTCCTATTCCGAGACCGGAGAGTAAAGCTTGAAAATCATTGTTTTTAATCTGTTTTTTCCACCTGTGTCGTTTGTTGAGAGGTATGTTATCCTCTCCATAGTCTGTTTTAAGAAAGGTTTCTATATCTTTACGAACAGTCAGATCAAGTTCGAGATCTTTTTCTCCGTCCCATACGCCTTTGAGATAAGGAACTTCGGCAGTAAACCAGACATTTCTTATGTCTTCGGTATGTCCTCCCGATGTGGAGCAATAAGGTGCTCTGGCAACAAATTTATCATTGTAAAGAAGTATCATTCCTTTTGTTTTTTCAGTTGCGGTATGAAAACGATGATTTATTGATTCGTTGTTCCATAGTACTTTCTGACAGTGAACTTCACTGCATATATGCCAGGGATCTGTGGTATGGCGTTTCCCCAGCTGAAGAAATATATCACTTCTTGCCGCAACAGCCTGGGCTTTAAGAGTCTCAAGAGGAGCGGATGCAAACATCTCACCGGGCAATATGCGCGGTATAATATTTTCAATGTCCTCTTCAACTACGAGAGCTATTTTTGCATTGTTTCGGGGAATAAAATATATATTATGAGCAGAAGGAAAAGTTTTTTTTCCAATTGAAAAATGTTTGTCCGGATAAAATGTCAGAATATCTTTGCATATTACATTTTTTTCCCCGTTTTCAATAACAATTTCCCACTTTGCAGACTTAAGCATAACAGGGATGCTCAATATGTTGTTTTCAGGGAATTTTTTTCTGAGTTTATTTATAATTCCGGACACTTTTTCAACATTAAAAGTTTGTTTTAAAACAAGATAATACTGTCTGTTATCTATCTTTTTCCCCCGTATGGAAAAAATTCCTCCGTGTACAAAAAGTTCCAGCTGCAGTCCACTTTTTTCACTTAATTTCTTTATGATATTGCTGTATGCAGGCAACTCTTTTCTTGAAAGTTCTCTTAAAGATATTCTGTAATGAACTGTCTCCTTTTCAAAGTTATTTAAAAGAATTGAAAAAGAACCTTTGTGTGCAATCTTTTTACTTCCGCACTCTAATTTTCCTTCAGCTTTTACGGAAAAAGGTATCGAATATTCGCCGGCATTTACTCTTATAAGCGGAACTCCTTCATTGAAAGTAAACGAAGCATTGTAAAGATATGAAAATTCACCGGAAGCATAAATATTGAAAAAAGAGAAAAAAATAAAAAAAATCAGATTAAAAATCAACATACTTAGAATTCTCATCTGTACTTATTTTCTCCTTTAGCTGTATGTCGTAAAAACTTCCCTCATACAAATATGAATATATTTCATAATACCGCAGTACTTTTTTTACATAACGACGGGTTTCTCCAAAAGGTATCAGCTCGCTGAAAAGCACAGCATCAACATTTTGAAAGTTTTTCAACCATTTCGAAACCCTGTGAGGGCCTGCATTATAGGCAGCCGCAGCAAGCATAATATTACCATTAAAACGCATAATAAGTTTGTTCAAATACCAAGCTGCTGCCCTCATACTATCATAAGGATCCAGAGGATTTTCTATCTTTATTCCACTGCGGACAGATATTTTTTCAAAAGTATAAGGCATCACCTGCATGAGCCCGAGAGCACCAACCGGAGAAACAAGCTCTTTTCTGAAAAAAGTCTCAGCCCGCATTATGGAATACATAAGAGCGGGAGAGATATCAAACTGTATGGAAAGTTTTTTTACAGTTTCCCAATAAGGCGTGGGGTAAAGAAAACTCCAGTCTTTTCTGAGACCTTTGCACGGTGAAAAGGTAAGATCTTTACGAACATTGTTGTAGTGAATGTTTATGGCTTTGGCATATTGACCTGTAAGAAGATAAATATCTCTCAAAAGGTATCTTACGGCATTGGACCAAAGAGAATCGGCTCTGTCGGAAGCATCGGGATTATCTATAAAACTTGCTAAAATATCAGGGACTTCACTATCAGACTGTTTGTTGTATCTGTTAAGGTCAGCTATGTATCTCGCATAAAATGTCATTCCGGAAAACAATCCTGCTTCATTAAATCTGTTTATCATTACAAAGGGTTCTTCGGAACGAACGGCAAAGGGAATTTTTTGTATATTTTCTCTTATTTTACCAACATAATCATCCCGATATTTTATAATATTTTTTTCCCAGAGTTCAATATGTTCCTTATTCATCCCTCTTATTTTTCTTTTTTTATTCATACAACCGTCAATCTTGTGAGCATAAGCGATATCATAATAAGAAAAATAGGTCTCCCCTATTCCGTCATAATTTTCATCGTCTGTTTGTTCACATAAAGCAGCCTTCGGAGAAGAAAAATTGTAAAAACCCAAACACTTATCTTTATAAATAAAAAGCTGTCTCATTGTTGAAAAAACTGTCCTCCCGTAATAATACTTCCAGGGAACGAGATCAAAAGAGTAGATATATTCAGACCATAAACTATACATAAGCATCTCCTGCCCAGTATAGATATATTGAAGACCGAGCTTATAAAGTGCAAGCATAAAATATTTGGACTCAGGACGGGAGAAAACAATATCTCTGAAAAATGCCTCGGAACGCTCAAAATTATTTTCTTCAAAATTTATGATTCCGAGAAAAAAAATTGCACGATCCTTTTTCGACCCACTGAGATTTTCTGAAAGATCTTCGAGATAAGAAAGTGCTTCTTTCACTTTTCCGGATTCATAAAAAATTCTAAATTTCTGCCAACCAAATTTATACACTGAAGCTTCATCTTTATGATTTTCAAGATGTTTTTCAATTATATTCAAAGACTTATCGTAGTTTTCATTTTCTTTAAGATATAAAACAACCTGATATTTCAATGTATCATTTA
>JAWOGE010000020.1:0-4359 GCA_046497165.1 bacterium
CTTCTTCCGCAAAAGGATCATCGGAACCACTGCTGTCATCAGCAAAAGGGTCGTCAGGTCCGAATTCATCCGCAGTTAAAAAAGAAGGGAATAATAAGCCTAAAAAAATTAAAGAGATAAGTAGATTCTTCAAAATCATCAAATTCCTCCATAAGTTTATTCAACTGACCGTTGTTGAGTTCATAACCAACAATGCAGGTAAAAGATATTACATAAAAATATAAATGCAAGTTTTTATTTGTAACTGTTTTTTATGCATGCAGGTGTTGCGGAGCATAATAAAAGATCTAAATATTTTCGGGCTGTAATTGACTGATGTTTAAAAATGAGTATCTTTTTCCGGGAACCTCGGAGGGTTTTTTGTATTTTTAAATTTCAAAAGGGGGGGTGTTCCAATGAAAAAATATTCAATTGTTTGGTTTCTGTTTTTATTGTCAGGCATGTTGATTTTTACAGGATGCACAAAAAAACATGCCGGAATAGTTGATGAAAGCGACATATCTATGTTTGCAGAAAAACAGGATATTATGATGAACAACGAAGATATTGTTCTTAAAGCCTGGTATCTCGCGCCGATCAAACCTCTTCACGGTAAAGAGTTTACTGTTCACACCTACTGGGTTTTCAGGAAGCCTCTTTCAGATGATTATAAAATGTTTTTTCATTTCGAAGATGAAAGCGGTAATGAGCGTTTTGTTCATGACAAAGATTTTCTTGACAGGAAGATCGCCATGTCTGAAACTGCAACAGGTAAAATTATTCACGACAAAGCCGTAATTCCTGAAATGCCTGAAACATTTGACACTGATAATATGCACATATATACCGGGTTTTTTTCAGGCAAAAAAAGAACTGTTCCCGAAAAGGAGCATAACGATGGAAAAAACAGACTTGTTCTCGGTTCTGTGAAAACGGACAAACCTAATGTCTTGAGAAAATCAATTAAAGCGATGGCCATAAAGGGTGAATCCAGAAAACAGATAAAAATAGACGGTGTTCTTGACGAATCTTTCTGGAGTAACACTTCACGGGGTACAAATTTCTGGCAGACTTCCGGAAAGCGTAAAGCTCCTCTTGAGACAGCTGTTATGACGGCCATTGACGATAAATATCTCTATGTTGCCTTTGAAATGGAAGACAACGATATTGTGGCAACACAGACGGAAGATGATTCTCCCATTTATGAAACTGATGATGTGGTGGAGGTTTTTATAGATGCTGCCGGAGATAGAAAAGCCTATTTTGAAATGCAAGTAAGTGCGGCTGGAGTGAAATTTGATTCTTCATTCAGAGGACAGAGAAAAAACAGAGATGATTCATGGGATAGTAAGATGAAGTACGCTGTTAAAATTGACGGAAAATTAAACGACTCGTCTGAAAATGATCGAGGCTGGACAGTGGAGATGGCCATACCTTTTGAATCAATAACCGATGCACCCAATATTCCTCCTGCTGACGGTGATATCTGGAAAGTGTTTTTCTATCGCATAAACAGACATTCAGATAAAAAAAGTACTTCCAAAGATTTTATGGCCTGGACCCCGCCTTATTCAGGTGATTTTCACAATCTGAAATTCATGGGAGATCTTGTTTTTTCTTATGAGCTCATTAAGTAAACTTTTTTTTTCTGCACTATCTGTTTTTTTTATTTTTACGCTTAAAGCCGATATAAACTATGAAAAAAATCGTTTCTCCATCCTTGAAAAAAGATTTGGAAAGGAGATGTCCCAGCTGCAATACAATCAGACAGTGGTGGAAAATGAGCTTGATTATGCCATGAAACGCTACATGAAAATAAAAGCTTCGTTTTCTAAATTGAAGTTTCTTGAAAAATCTTCTTTATATCTCAGAGATTATTGTCCTTTATCTCTTTTATCGTGCGTAAAAATGTATAATATGAGCATTGCATACATAAGAGATGAAAAGAAAAAAGTAAAGAAAGCGATGAAAGTTGCTGAGAGTGAGATGATGGAAGTGAAAAAAAGATTATCGGAGCTCAGTGAAAAAATAAAAAAACTCGAAAAAGGTCTTGTTATACCGACTTCTGAAAGAAAAAATATCCCTATGCCCAAGCTCAGCAGCATACATAACTGCCTGAGAATTGACAGCTGGAACATGTATCGTGGTATTTTTGTACCGTCATCCGAAAAGTTCAGAATTCCGGTCAAAGCTACTGTGAAATCTGTAACAGAGACAGAAAATGGAAAATATGTGATTTTGCTCGTTGAAGATTATTTCATACATTATATGTACGCAGGCAATATAAAAGTTAAAAAAGGGCAGTTACTGCCGGCAGGAAAGGAAATTTTTAAAGGTTCAAAAGCAAACCCTGTAAAAAAAGGCAGTGTTATTATTTTTATTTTCAAAAACAGAGAATATGTTGATCCCACTTTCATGTGTAAATAACGATGGAGAAAAGTGTGAGAACTGAAAAAGACAGCATTGGAAAAATACACCTTCCCGAAGATTATCTTTTCGGGGCACATACAAATAGAGCCGAAAAAAATTTTCATTTTTCAGAGGAAAAAATACAAACTGAACTTTTTGCCTCTGTCGTAAAAGTGAAAAAAGCCTGCGTAAAAGCCAATCTCAAAATTGGATTGACGGATAAAAAAATAGCACAATCAATAGATACCGCATGCGATCAGATTCTTGAAGATATAAACAATTATATTCCAGGCCTCAATCCTTTTCAGGGAGGTGCGGGAACTTCAATCAATATGGCCGCAAACGAACTTATTGCAAATAAAGCGTTGATAAATGACGGCCGCAAGCCCGGGGAATATCACCATATTCATCCTCTGAACCATGTAAATCTCAGTCAGTCCACAAATGATGTTTTTATGACATCTGTTAAAATTGCAATTCTCAAAAAAATTCACAAACTTCATGATTCGACCGAACTGTTTCTGAAAACACTTCTTTCTAAAGAGAAAGAGTTTTCTCAATTTCTCAAAATAGCCCGCACTGAACTTCAGGACGCCATGCCCATATCTCTGGGACAGGAATTTGGAGCATGGGCGGAAGCTGTTTCCCGTTTTCGCTGGCGATTATCCAAAGCTGTGGATTGGATCAGAGAAGTGAACATAGGTGGTACGGCTGTGGGAACTTCCATAAATGCCGATCCTGCTTATATATCTTTCGTAATAGAGTTTTTGAGAAACATTGCTGAAGAACCGCTGTCGTTGTCCAGAAATCTCGTCGACGGAACACAGAACGCTGATCAAATCATAGAAGTCTCGGGAATAATCCGTACCGGTGCTGTAACCGTAAAAAAAATAGCCTCAGATATTCGACTGCTATCTTCGGGACCGGAAACAGGGTTTAACGAACTTGTACTTCCTCATATTCAATCCGGCTCCTCCATTATGCCGGGAAAAATAAATCCGGTTATGCCGGAAGCGGCAGAACAGGTATGTCTCGAAGTGATGGGCGGAGATTCTGTAACTGCACATGCCGCTTCGCAGGGCAATCTCGAACTTCAGCAATTTCTTCCTCTCATAGCTCACCGTATGATAAAAGATACGGATCTTTTCTCCAATATGCTCACAGCATTCAGTGAAAACATAAAAAACACAGGGGTACGCAAAGAAACATTGAAAAAAAATGTTGAACACTCCTTTGCTGTCGCAACATTGCTTGCTCCTGAAATAGGTTTTGAAAAAGTGGAGGAAATCCTTGAAAAGTCGAGAAAAAGCGGAAAATCCATAACTGATATAATAAAAAAGAAAGAGCTTCTGACAGATAAACAGTTGGAAAAATTGATTTCACCGGATGTTATGGCAAGCCCCGGACTTCCGTTGAGAAAAAAAACAGATAAAGGAGATGTTTCATGACACTCAGAACAATGAGAGGTGACAGGCTTCACATAGGTTTTTTCGGGAGACGAAACGCAGGGAAGTCATCTCTCATAAACACTCTCACAGGTCAAAATGTCGCCATTGTTTCAGAAACTCCGGGAACAACCACGGATCCTGTATATAAATCCATGGAACTTTCACCTCTCGGTCCTGTGGTTTGCATTGATACAGCGGGAATAGATGACAAAGATGACAATCTGGGAAAAGAAAGAATAAAAAGAGCCGAAAAAATCCTTCAACGGACCGATCTTGCTCTTCTGATAATCGATGCTTCTATGCATGATATAAAATTTGAAAAAACTCTTGTTGAAAAATTCTCGGAACATAAAATACCATGGATTGGAATTATAAATAAGATTGATTCATCAGCCCCGAATCCCGTTTTAATATCCTGGTTTGATGAAATTGGTAAAAAACCTGTTTTAACAAGCAGTTTGAAAAAAAAGGGGATAGATCTGCTTAAAAAAAAGATTATCAAAACCGCTCCGGAAAACTGGGA
>JAWOGE010000054.1:0-3618 GCA_046497165.1 bacterium
TCTGACGTTTCTGCCGAGGTTGTCTCTCTATTTCGGGAATGCTTAACCCTCTCGGGGTTATTAGAGGAGGATAATTCATGAACACCGCCCTTCTATGACATCTATAACAGAAAAACCCTTGTGTTCAAGACCTTTGTGAATATAAGCGTCCAACTGCGGAACATGGTAGGAAGTTCCCCGGGCAACAAATGTGGCCCCTGCACCTGCGGCTGTATCGGTTATATTAAATTCCGGCTCAACATTTCCGTAAGGAGATGTCGATGTCTTGTCTCCCGTGGGTGTAGTGGGCGAATATTGACCACCTGTCATTCCATAAACATTATTGTTGAAAACCACCAGCGTTATATCTATGTTGCGCCTGCAGGAGTGCAGAAAATGGTTCCCGCCTATGGCAAGAGCGTCACCGTCACCGGAAACTACTATTACATGCATGTCCGGTTTCGCCAGTTTGATTCCCGTAGCAAAGGCAAGAGCTCTACCGTGGGCCGTATGAAGAGTGTTGAAGTCAAGATATCCCGGGAGTCTTGAAGCACAGCCTATACCACTGACCACAGCAATTTTGTCCTTTTCCCAACCTGTTTTTTCTATGGCTCTCACAATGGATTTCATTATTATGCCATGTCCGCAGCCGGGGCACCATATGTGCGGAAGTTTGTTATTTCTCATATATTTTCCATAATCAAACATATCTTATCTCCTTTCGTTGAGGTCTGTGATGACCGAGATAATACTTTCCGGATTCAGAGGCTCACCGTTGAAAAGATTGATTGGGATAACTCTCGTTTGTTTTTTGAATCTTTCGGCAACGGTTTTAAGCTGTCCCATGTTCATTTCCGGAACAACCACATATTTTGCTTTTTTTGCGAGAGGTCTGAAATCCGCTTTGGGAAAAGGCCATAATGTTATGGGCCTGAAAAGTCCCACTTTTATATCCTTTTTCCTGAGCTCTCTCACTGCTTCAAAAGCTGCACGAGAAGCACTTCCCACAGACAGTATAAGAATTTCAGCATCTTCGGTATGAATCGTTTCAAATTTATCCGCTATTCCTCGTTGCGAGTAAACTTTTGTCACTATCCGGTCGTTCTCCTCAGCAACTATTTTGGGATCTCTTGTGGGAAAACCCGTCACATCATGATTAAGACCGGTGACATGTATACGACTTTTACCGAAAGCGGGAACACATGCCGGCTTGAAACCTTCGGCTTCGTAAGGAGTGTCCACTTTTTCCTCTTCACCTTTTATACAGCGGCTTATAATTTTTATTTCTCCGGGAGCAGGTATTCTGATTTTTTCTCTCATGTGACCTATAATTTCATCTCCCAAAATAGTCACAGGAGTTCGGAAGTGCTCTGAAAGATTAAAAGCCCTCACCGTTTCACGAAACATCTCCTCCACAGAATTAGGAACAATTGATATGACCGGATGGTCTCCGTGAGTTCCCCATTTTGCCTGAAGCAAATCGGACTGTGCCGGATTTGTGGGAAGTCCGGTTGACGGACCACCTCTCATGATATTTACCAGTACAAGAGGTATTTCCGCAATGCATGCGTATCCCAGCAACTCCTGCATGAGAGAAAAGCCCGGTCCGCTGGTTGCAGTCATAGCTTTGGATCCGACAAGAGAAGCTCCTGTTATGGAGGCTATGGAAGCTATTTCATCTTCCATCTGTATAAATTTGCCCCCTCGCTCCGGAAGTTTTTTAGACATAAACTCAGCAATTTCTGTGGAGGGAGTTATAGGATACCCTCCGAAAAAATCACATCCTGCATAAAGAGCTCCCTTTGCACAGGCATAGTTACCCTGTATGAATTCATAATTTTCTTTGTTTTTCATTTTGATCCTCCGCCGTCTTTTTTCGGTTTTGGTTTTTTGTTTATGTAGATGGCAAAATCGGGACATCTCATCTCGCACATGCCGCAGGCTATGCACTTTTCCATATTATCAGCCGTGGCTACAAGTCGCTTCTTGTCCATGGAAAGTGCTTTCACCGGACAAAACTCTATACAGATGTAACATCCTTTACATAGATCCGGTCTGATAAACAATTCACATTTTTCATTTTCAAAACTGTCTTCTTTAAAAGTTTTTTTTGTCATGGTTTCCCTCTTTTTGTTCAGGAAAAATATTGCCGTTACTATCAAGAGAAACTATAACCGGAAAATCGGCTACAGTAACTTTATAAATGGCTTCAGGTCCCATCTCGGGGTATAAAATTGGCTCTATATTTTTCACTCTTTGTCCGTAATAAGCCGCAACCCCCCCGAGAGCCTGAAAATAAACTACAGATTTCGAATTCAAAATTCCACATGCTTTTCGACTGATCTCTCCCTTTCCCATTATATTGCGAACTCCGGAAGAAACAAGATATTGAAAAAAAGCTTCAAATCGTCCACTTGTGGTGGGTCCTATGGATAAACAGGTCTTATCTGAAACACAGGAAGGAGACGCAAAAAAGATCGATGGTGCGTTCTCGTCGTCAAGCTCTCTCAGACTTTTTGAGCCTTTTGCTAAAAGATTAAGGGAAGAATCCCTCATGGTGAAAAATGTTCCTTTTATGCGGACTATATTACCTGCCCGCAAATCAGATGGTACTGTTCCATCCTCAGTACATAACATAGCAAATCCTGCTATAAATTCACATAACCACAACGGTAACTGTGACAATTCAACATAACGGATACAGGAAGCATGGCAATATGAGTTGGTGCTTTCTTTATAAAAACAGCCTTCAAACCCGTACTGCCCGGCACTCCCTGAACACCGAAATCCAATTTTTCAACTCTGTCTGATATCATATCTTCAAGCTTTTTATCATCACAACTTTTTTGCATCAAAGCCTTTGCAGCCAGTTTTGTTACATGAGAAAATGTTGCACCGACCCCTATCCCGGCAAAATAAGGAGGACATCCGCTACCACGGGCATCGGAAAGCACCCCGGCAACAAAATTCGCAACACCCTCACGCCCCTCAGAAGGGCGAAGCATTTTAACAGCGCTTACATTGTCACTTCCACCGCCTTTTACCATTCCGCTTATTTCAAAAACATCTCCGTCTGTTTCTTCATAATCTATGAAAACAGGTGTGTTGTCTCCAGTGTTTTTACGGGAAAACGGATCGGAAACTATGGATTTCCTCAGATTTTTCCCTGAATATGCCTGTCTGACACCTTCGTTTACAAGAGAATTAAGAGATGCCGCGTTGGAAAATATTACATGTTTCCCCTTTTTGATACTTACATGTGCGGCTCCGCAATCCTGACACAGAGGACGAGAACCTTTTCCGGCTATTTCAACATTTTCATCCATTATTGAGAGTATTTCCGATTCCAGCCCAGAAACACCCTCCTCACTGAATGAAACACCGTCGTCCTTAAGCGAAGGAGGATTGAAATTCAATCTCTCAAAAAGCTTCCGGATATTATCAACTACAAGGTCACCGTTCAAAACTTTCATAATTCCAATTATGAATTGACAAAAAGGGAATGTCAAGGGAAATCTGTTAAATATATTGATTTGTTGTAATACAATGAATAAACTTGTATATGGTACGGAATTTTTAAGGAGATGGGTATGAAAAAATTTATCTTTTTTACCACTACAGTTCTTTTTTTAATTCTTG
>JAWOGE010000201.1:0-2618 GCA_046497165.1 bacterium
TAAAAGAGCAGGCCGTGGAAGAGGGCATGAAAACCATGAGAATGAGTGCCAATCTCCGTCTTCTTGAAGGGTCTGTGACTGTTGAAGAGGTTGTCAGAAACACGGCACCCGACGAATAGAAACGGTTTTTTGCAGGAGTTTTCAATATGGTTGATATAAATACAGTTTCATTACAGGATTTACTGACCCTGATGATAGAACAGAATGCATCGGATCTTCATCTTACCCCCGGAACTCCTCCCCAATTGAGAATAGACGGGATGTTAAAGACAGTTAATGTTCCAAAACTGAAACCCACAGATACAAAGCGTTTTTCTTACAGCATACTGACGGAAAAACAGAAAAAAGCCTTTGAGGAATACAACGAGCTGGATTTCAGTTTCGGAGTCAAAAATCTGAGTCGTTTCAGGGCCAATGTTTTTATGCAGCGCGGTGCCATAGCCTGTGCCATCAGAGTTATACCCTTTAAAATACTTTCTTTTGAAGCTCTGGGGCTTCCCCCTGTTGTTGAGGAGATGGCAAAAAAACCCAGAGGTCTTGTTCTGGTCACGGGCCCCACAGGCAGTGGAAAATCAACAACCATAGCCTCCATGATAGATTACATAAATCGCAACAGAAAAGGACATATAATCACAATTGAAGATCCCATAGAATTTATTCACGGACATAAAAACTGCATAGTGAATCAGCGGGAAGTGGGTGCCGATACAGCTTCTTTTGCCAAAGCTCTCAGGGTTGTTCTCAGGCAGGATCCGGATGTTATACTGATAGGTGAAATAAGAGACATAGAAACCATGGAAACAGCTTTGCAGGTTGCAGAAACCGGTCATCTCGCTTTTGCCACTCTGCATACGAACAACACAACCGAAACCATAAATCGTATTATTGATATGTTTCCGGTTGCTCAGCAGAGTCAGACCAGAGCACAGCTCAGTTTTGTGCTGCAGGGAGTTTTAACCCAGAGTCTCGTTCCAAAAAAACATGGAGAAGGGCGAATTCCTGTCTGTGAAATAATGATACCAAATCATGCCATACGCAATTTAATACGCGAGGAAAAAATAGAGCAGATCTATTCTCAGATGCAGTCGGGACAGAAAACACACAAAATGCAGACAATGAATCAGGCTCTTGCAAGAAAAGTTCTGTCAAACGAAATAAGCATGGAAGATGCCAAAATATGGGCTACGGACATTGAAGAGTTCAAAAGCCTTCTTGCCAAGGCAAAAAAATAGCAGTTAACAGCGGGGAGGGAAAATGGCATATTATAAATATGAAGGTCTCAACAACAAGGGTGAAAAAACAAAAGGAGTAATCGAAGCTGATAGTGAACGCGGTGCCAAGGCGGCTTTGAGAGCTGACGGTATCAGTGTCGATGTTCTGAAAAAAGACTGGACTCGACTTGAACTCGGAGCGGGAAAAGTCAAACAGAAGGAACTTGTCATATTCACAAGGCAGTTTGCAACCATGATAGATGCCGGGCTTCCAATTGTAAAAGCTCTTGAAATTCTTTCCCATCAGGGAGACACACCGAAGTTCAGACGAACCGTAAGAAAGATTCGTGCCGCAGTTGAAGAGGGAAAGTCGCTGTCTGAAGCCATGAAAGAGCACAGCGATGTTTTCAGTGATCTTTATGTGAATCTTGTTGCGGCCGGAGAGGTGGGCGGTATTCTGGACACCATAATGAACAGACTCGCCATGTTTCTGGAAAAAAATGCCTCCATTCGTAAAAAAATAAAAAGTGCAATGACATATCCTACTGTGGTTATTATTGCGACAATAGGCATAGTGATTGTTCTTCTTTATTGGGTTGTACCCACATTTGCGGATATGTTCATGAGTCAGGGACAGGATTTGCCGGGTCTGACGCAGCTTGTTGTTGATATGAGTAATTGGACGCAGGATAACATAATCTTCATAGTAGTGGGAATTGTGGGCGGTTTTTTCGGAGCTAAATTTCTCATGAAAAACAATGCGGTGCGGTATCAGGTTCACAAACTTCTTCTTAAAGTTCCCATAATAGGCGATCTCATAAAAAAAGGTGCTGTGGCCCGTTTCACCAGAACCCTTGGAACACTTGTCAGTTCCGGAGTTCCCCTTGTGGACGGCCTTGAAGTTGTTTCCACCACATCGGGAAATCTTGTAATTGAAAAAGGTATCAACTATGTGCATGACCGTGTTGTTGAAGGTCAGGATCTCACCACCCCTCTTACGGAAGCACGCATATTTCCCAACATGGTTGTTCATATGATAGGAGCCGGTGAAGCCACAGGTGAGATGGACACCATGCTTACAAAAATAGCTGATTTTTATGAAGAGGAAGTGGATGCGGCTGTTGATGCACTGACCTCCATGATCGAACCTATGCTCATGATCGGCATAGGTGGAATTGTCGGAACAACTCTGGTGGCCATGTATCTGCCCATATTCAGCATGGGACAAGCTGTTGGATGAAACCTGTATTTGCGGAAGAGTTCCGTAATAATCTGTATTCTTTCTTCATAATTCGTTTCTTTTTCTTTTTTGCCCTTTTTATGAACCACTTTATTTTTCCCTTTTTCAGAGAGGACAAAGTTCTTTTCACAAAAGTCAGTGCGGTTCTTATAACCATCTTTTTTGTC
>JAWOGE010000280.1:0-2888 GCA_046497165.1 bacterium
GAAGGTAGGTATCAACCTTTTTACGAACTTTAAGCTCTATGTATCTTACCTTTTTAAGAAGTTCATCTTCTATCATAAACAGACTCCATATTCATCAGGGAACTTCCACTCTGCCGAGAATATCAGATATGATATCATCGGTGGTTGTTTTCTCTGCCTCAGCTTCAAAGCTTGGAATTATTCTATGTCTCAAAACGGGATATGCCACCTCTTTCACATCATCGGGAGTAACAAAATTTCGTCCGTCAAGAAAAGCGTGTATTCTTGCAGCCAGAATCATGTAAAGACTCGCTCTCGGACTTGCACCAACATCTATAAACTGACGAATTGAACTGCTTTCAGGTTCCCGTGTTTCAAAAACAAGTTTTACAACATATTTTTTTATGCGTTCGTCTGTATAGATATTGTTTATTATTTCCTGCCATTTTTCTATGCTCCGGGGAGTTATCACTTTTTCGGCAACGGATGTCAGTTCACCTTTTTCCGCTTTTTCAATTATTTTCAACTCCTCTTCACTGCTGGGATAATCTATGAGAACCTTGAACATGAATCTATCTATCTGTGCCTCGGGCAGTGGATAAGTTCCCTCCTGTTCAAGAGGATTCTGAGTGGCCAGGACTATAAACGGCTCAGGAAGATCAAAGGTTTTATCACCTATAGTGACCTGCCTTTCCTGCATTGCTTCAAGAAGAGCAGACTGAACTTTGGCCGGAGCACGATTTATTTCATCTGCCAGAATAACACTTGAAAAAATCACACCTTTTTTTACTTCAAAATCTCTGGTATCCATATTAAAAATTCTGCTTCCTGTAATATCGGCAGGAAGGAGATCCGGAGTAAACTGAATTCGTTTAAAAGAAAGTTCTGCGGAATTCGAAAAAGCTCTCACGGCTGTAGTTTTAGCAAGCCCCGGAACACCTTCGAGAAGAATATGCCCTCTTCCTATGACAGCCATAATAATGGAATCTATCATATCTTCCTGACCGACAATTATTTTCCTTATTTCGGTGCGTAAAGCATTTACAGCAGCTATCTCTTCCTTTATTCGTTCATTTAGTTCCGTCAATTCCATATTTTTCTCCTTTTTTTGTCAAAGTTCTGCTGGACTAACAAACGGGATGGTAATTTTATTTCCAAAAATGTCAATTAAGGCAAAAAAAGTGATCTG
Source organism: bacterium (assembly GCA_046497165.1). Classification (GTDB taxonomy): domain Bacteria; phylum UBP6; class UBA1177; order UBA1177; family JAWOGE01; genus JAWOGE01. The sequence goes on from JAWOGE010000280.1 coordinate 1,169, forward strand.
GCATAACTTGACAAACATGTCGTTTGCATTATACTGCAAACAGATGGGCAAAAATCACCATGGATTGCATTACGGAGCAAACACATGAGTTATGAAATTCTTAAAAAGTTCAATTTCTGGGGAAACAACAATGTTGATCCCGGTTTTATAAGGAATGTCTATCTCGACAGACTTATAAAGATGAACTCTACAAAAACTATTGTCACGGTGACAGGGCTCAGGAGAGTCGGAAAAAGTTATATTGTAAGACAGTTTATTGATCATCTTATTACAAATAAAGGGGTTGACAGAAAACAGATTTTTTATGCAAATTTATTTATCCGTGAACTTGACTTTCTTAAAGATCCTTCTGTTTTTCAGGAAATGGTAACTCTTTGGCAGAAAAATGAAAAGGTGAATACAAAAAAAAGGATGTATATTGTTATTGACGAAGTTCAGGAAATTTCCGACTGGCAAAAACTTGTTTCATCTTACTATGAAAACTATTTGTCTGAATACAAGATTATCATAACTGGATCAAATTCTAAGCTGCTTGCCGGAGAAATGGGGACATATCTCGCCGGAAGAAGTTTCGAACTGGTTGTCTATCCTCTTTCTTTCAACGAATATCTTTTATTCAAAAAAGTGAATGCATCAACTGATATTCTGGCACAATACTTAAACGATGGCGGTATGCCTGAAATAATTTTGACTGACAACAGGTTTGCAAGGAATAACTTGGTTGAAACAACTATAGACTCTGTAATTATGAGAGACATCGTTTCCAGGTATGATATCAGAAACATTAATCTTTTGAGAAAAATTGTTGATTATCTCAGCTTTTCGGTGACAGATGAAGTTTCCAAAAACAAAGTATCGAACACTATAAAATCGGGAGGTGAAAAAGTTTCCAACCATACAGTTTCAAACTATATAGAATACTTGAAAAATGCTTTTTTTCTGTATGAATGTCCTGTTTTCTCACCGAAAAAAAATGACATTATTTCATCAAAACCTTGCAAGATATATCTCAATGATTCTGTTTTCGTTAAAAAAGGGCAAAATCATGGCGATTTTGGAAAACTTCTTGAAAACCATATTTTTATTGAGTTAAAAAGAAGGGGATATGATGTTTATACTGTAAAAATGGAAGACAAAGAAGTTGATTTTCTCGCTCAAAAAAACGGAGAAAGATGGTATCTGCAATCGGCTTGGACTGTCGGGGATACAGATAGCGAAGTTTATCAGAGAGAGTTCGGTAACTTACTAAAAATTCATGATCATTTTCCTAAAACTGTCATATCTATGGATCCATTGACTCATACCCCTGACAAAGGAATCAATCACATAAGAGCCATAAATTTCTTTTCTGAAAAAGTATAACCTGAGCTCGAGAAGGCTGATTGGAGGGTAGCAACATTGCCATTGCTGAAGTACACGTACCAGGCGATATCTGCATTGTCTGAAAGTACGGACGAGGACCAGAACCTCCCCTTGTCTCCAAAAACACTATATTTCCCGCTGTCATCAAAAGAACAGCCCCCATAGGTATCATTCCAGCAGTTTGAATAGCTCAGACACTCGTCAGTCACCCCGCAGGCACCGCCAGTCTCTGTATCGGGACAATTCTGTATCAGTGTTCGAAGCTCAGATATTGTCGGCAGATGCCCGCCAAGCCCCTCACAGTAACTTATTGCATCTGAATGATTCATTTCGGAAGTTTTGTCTGACCAGCAGAGTC
>JAWOGE010000296.1:0-14358 GCA_046497165.1 bacterium
AACAAAAAAAGCAAGCTACTGAAATAATTAACAAGACCACACGCCACATAGCCACCCTCCTTTTATTGTTAGTGTCCAGCCAAGAAACTATAACAGATTTATAAAAAATGTCAGTTTTTTCGTCTGAAAATTATGACCTGAATCGTCCGACTATCTCATTGAAAAATGGTAGCGAGAGAGTGATTCGAACACTCGACCTGCGGGATATGAGTCCGCTGCTCTATCCAACTGAGCTATCTCGCCACCTCAAAAAACCGTGGTGAATAATACATAAAAATATCGAGCTGTCAACGATTTTTACATGGGAAATACGGGTTTTTTCATTTTTTAATGAGAGAGTCAAACAATTCAGGTGAATCTGTGAGTATCGGGGAAAAGAAACTTTTATGAGCGTTCAATTATGTCAAAATCTTTGATATAAAGCTGAAGAGTGATATTCCCGCCCCAGTAATTTATGCGGGGATAATAAACAATATCTATTTTATCGCCTTTTTTTGGCCCATCCTCTTTGTCGTAACATCCGAAGGCTATGGCATCGTACTGTATGGATGATTCGCTGCTGGAAAGTTTCCAGTGAAGATGAGCACTGTTAATCACATTCTGACGGGTAATTATCACCTCTTTTGCAAGGAAGTTAGGCTCCTCATTTTTTATTCCATAAGGCTCAATACGGGAAAAAGATACTACAAGTTCAGGCTTGAGATCATTAAGCGGAAGCTCATAGTCAATAAGAACGGAACGCTCCTGCTCTCTTTCATAAACTCTCTCATTAACCATTTTGTTGAAGCGTTCAGTAAATTCAGCTATATTTTCAGCTTTCAAAGTTATTCCTGCCGCAAACTCATGCCCTCCGTACTGCATCAAAAGCTCATTGAGATCTTCTATGACATTGTAAATATGCAGTTCAGGGATACTTCTGGCACTGCCCCGCCCTACTCCGTTTTCCACAGATATCATAATAACAGGCATATTATACTGCTCCACAAGGCGACTTGCCACAATCCCTATAACTCCGGGATGCCAGTTTTCAGAAGAGAGAACCAGGCTGTTTGAATTTTCGTGCAGAGCACCTTCTTTTATTTTTGCCACAGCACTTTCATATATTGATGCTTCCAGCCTCTGCCTGTATTCATTGGTTATATTCAGCTCCTCGGCTATTTCCAGAGCTTCCTTTTTATCCTGACACAGAAGAAGCTTGACCCCTTTGGCGGCATTTCCTATGCGACCGGCAGCATTAAGTCTGGGTGCCATTTTAAAACTTATTACAGAAGGGTCTATTTCGTTTATACGCTTTACACCGCACTTTTGTGCAAGAGCCACAAGACCCGGCCGTTTTTTCCGATTCATTACTTTGAGACCATGCTTTACAAATATACGGTTACTTTTTATTAAAGGGACCATATCGGCAACAGTACCGAGACAAACAATATCAAGATATCCTGTCAGATTGGGGAGTTTTTCTTCCATATCTTCATCATTTTCTTTTATATACCGCTTTAAAGCTCTTATGAGAATAAAAGTCACCCCTACAGCAGCCATATCTTTAAACGGGTAAGAGCAATCCTTCTGTTTAGGATTCACTATGGCAAGAGCCTCCGGTATTTTGTCAGCAATATTGTGATGATCCACTATTATAACATCAAGTCCTATATTTTTGGCATATTCAACTTCGGAAACACTGGTTATACCGCAATCCACCGTTATTACCAGATCTCCTTTGTCAGCCGCTATCTCCTCGAGAGTAGTTATGTTCAGTCCGTAACCTTCACCCACTCTGTGAGGAATATAATATTCCACTCTCGCACCTAAAGCCTGCAAAAAAGTATACATAAGAACGGTGGAAGTAATACCATCAACATCGTAGTCACCATAGATAACTATTTTTTTATTCTTTTTTATTCTGTCTGATATTATCTCAGAAGCTTTAAGTGAATCTTTCAAAAGCATGGGATCGTCAAGATCGGCAAGTTTTGTACGCAGAAACATACTTACATTTTCCAGATCTGAAAAACCACGATTCACAAGCAGAGCAGCAAGCTTGGGCGATATACCAAAAAGCCTTGTTATTTTATTAGCTACTTCATTGTTTATTTCAAGAAGCTTCCATTTTTTTTTCATATTACCTTGCTTCACGCTTTTTTAAATAATTTTCTATGGCAATTGTCACCGGGCTTGCCACAAAAATAGAGGAGTAGGTTCCTACAAAAACACCGAGAGTCATAGCGAGTGCAAAACCCCGGATTATGCCTCCTCCGATAATAAGCAATGTAATAAGAACCAGAAGTGTCGTAACAGATGTCAGCAAAGTACGGGAAAGAGTTTCGTTTATACTTGTGTTTATCTTTTCAGGTACATTTGCACCTTTTTTACTGTTATTCCAGTTTTCACGAATCCTGTCATAAACAACAATGGTGTCATTGAGAGAATAACCCACAGTAGTAAGAAGAGCAGCAACAATTGTAAGGTCAAAAGGAACCCTGAACACACTGAAAATACCGAGAACTATCAAAACATCATGAGCCAGTGCGGCAACAGCTCCGGGAGCGAACTGGTAGTTGAATCTCAGAGCGATATATATAAGAATGGCCATCAGTGCAAAAATAACGGATATAAAAGCACTCTGACGAAGCTTTTCCCCCACTCTGGGACCCACAAGATCAACTCTCTGAATCTCTGTTTCCACATCCAGATCACTGTTAAGAACATTGATCATCTTATTGGTTATGCTTTCGAGCATTATTTTGTATATATGACGCTGCCCCACTCTGCTGTATTCTACAGTTCCGGTAACTGGCACTTCATTCTTTCTGGCAACTTCAACAATAACATTATCGTCAACCGAAGCATCAAACCAAAGCTCTATTCTGTCACCCACATCAACATCGAAGTGCTGCTTTGTTATTTCAGCCTTACCCGCAACTTTCGATTTCAGAGAACTGATAAAAGAATCAACTTCCGTTTCATCTATTATGGAAACACCCGGCATCCTTATGAGAAACTCATCGTCCCGTCCTTCAAACTTCTGAAGACTTATTCTACCGAATGAGCTCAGAGCGTTCCTTATCTCTTCAGTATTAAGATTCCTGTCGAATCTTATCTGGGCTTCCGTTCCTCCGGAAAAATCAACACCGTAGTTGAGTCCCAGAATTATAAACGCTAAAAAACTTACAACAACAAGAGAAATTGATATATATTTAAAAAATTTAAATTTGCTTACAAAATCAATTGTAGGCGTCTGCTTGAACAATTTCATACAGTCCTCCCGGCATAAAGTTAAAAAGAAAGGTCTTTCAATCCGGCCTTTCTAAGGTAATGGAAGATAATCCTTGTAACAAAAATAGCAGTAAACATACTGGAAATAATTCCAAGAAGCAGTGTTATTGCAAACCCTTTAATGGGGCCGCTCCCGAAATTCCATAAAATAAAAGCCGCAATTCCGGTAGTTATATTTGCGTCAAGAATTGCAGACCATGCTTTACTGTATCCTGTATCAATAGCATCCGTAATTCGTCGTCCCGCTTTTCTCTCTTCTCTTATTCTTTCAAAAATTATAACATTTGCGTCAACAGCCATCCCCACCGTAAGAACTATACCGGCTATACCGGGAAAGGTCAAAGTAGCTCCGAGCACAGCCATTATGGCAAGAATAAATACAAGATTCAAAACAAGAGCTATGTTTGCAACAAAACCGCTCCATCTGTAATACAAAATCATAAACAGTATTACTAACAGGAAGCCCACAATCACCGATATTTTTCCGTTTCTGATTGAATCCGCTCCGAGACTCGGACCGACCGTTCTGTTTTCTTCAAAAGTAACCGGAGCTGGAAGAGATCCGGCCCTCAGGACAAGTGCAAGATCTTTAGCATCGCTGAGGAGTGTGTTAAAATCCTGCATTGAACTCAGAGTAATCATGGCGTTTCCGCCGGCTATTTTATCCTGTATTACAGGTGCCGATTTTACGAAATCATCAAGTACTATAGCCATACGGCGTTTTGTAAATTTTCCGGTGATCTCTTCAAATATACGGGCTCCGTTTCTGTCAAATTTTATACTGACATAAGGTTTGTTTTTCTGCTGATCGATATTCACGCGTGCATCAGTGAGCATATCTCCGGTCAAATAGGAACGATCCTCAAGAAGAAAAGTTCTGTACTCAACTTCACCGTTCATCATTTCAGTTCTTTCAAGATGGAAAGCTGTTCCTTCCGGTGCTTTGCCCTCCAAAAAACTTTCCAGCTTGCGACGATCCGAAGAAACAGCGTATCTGTTTATATTCACAGAACCGTCTTTCATCTGGACACGCTCATTTTCCATTGTCACGCCATCAGGAATATCTTCGGAAATGTCTCCGAGAGGATTTCTGTCATCCGCAACAATTTTGAACTCGAGCTGAGCTGTCTGACCAATTATTGATCTGGCCCTTTCAATATCTTTGTAGCCGGGCAGCTGAATAAGAATTGAAGTTGCACCCTGCTGGGCAACAAGAGGCTCTCTCAATCCCAACTCATCTATTCTGGTTCGGAGAGTCTCCACCGCCTGATCCACAGCACGCTCTTTTATGAAATCAACTGAATCATCAAGCATAATAAAACGATATGTTCCTTCGCTTTCCGATTCTTTTCTCAAAGAACGAAAATAACCTGTCACTGTTTCGTCAATGGGTTTTTCCGTTTCAGAATCACCACCTTTAATGATTATCATTCTTCTTGAAGCATCTGCAGATATTTTCCGGAAAGGGATCTCCTCATCTTCAAGATATATCCTTATTTCATCAGTCATACGGTCTATTCTATCCCGAAGTGCCTTTTCAACATCCACATTCAGAACAAAATGTATTCCGCCCTTCAAATCAAGCCCGAGACTTATGCCCTCATTGATATTACTCACCCACTCGTGTTCTTCTGAATCAAGCATACTCGGTATGAGGCTTACAAGGGCCGTTATCAGCAAAATTAGAACAAAAGCCGCTCTCAGTTTCCAACTTTTCTCCATGAGTATCTCCTGTTATTTAAGTTTAATTTTGTTTGTCTTCAACAGGTTCCGAATCCCCCGATATAACAGATGCAACGGAACTCTTTTTTATGGTTATTGTAACTTTCGGAGCCACTTCCAATTTCAATTTGTCGTCAAGGACCCTTTCTATTTTACCGTAAATACCGCCATTGGTCACAACATCATCACCTTTTCGCATGGATTCAATCATCTGCTCGTGTTTTTTCTGCTGATTTTTCTGAGGTCTTATTACCAGAAAATAAAAAACACCGAAAATAAGTGCAAAAGGCAGAATCATACTTACGATACTGTCTCCCCCGCATGCCTGTTGAGGTCCTGAAGAAATAATTGATTCCGCCAAAGAATTTAACATCTGAACATTCACATTTGCCTCCAATTTCTATCAATTCAAAATTTTAGCGTAAAAAGCTAACACATAAATTGTATTTTATCAAGTATTATTCCGCAGCAATTTGAAAGCAAAATGTTAATCCGTATATTTTACAAAGGAATCCAATTTACAGAGAAGACTGAGGCTGTATTCAGCCCGCATAATTAAAAAAGTTCATTCGGCGGAAGCAACCTTTTTTTTATCTTTTAAATCTTCCGGAGGTTCCATTATTTTATCCGGCAATCTTTTCCAATGATGTTTTTTGTGAAATTTACTTTCATAATTGGAACAACAGGGCAGAAACCCTTTTTTGGATATTACAACCCGTCGGGAACAATCCACACATTCATAAACACCCTGTCCCGCATAAAATCCGAATGCCAATTCTTTTTCTTTCATTTCCGATACCTCCTTTAAAAATAAAATAAGCAAATATATAATAATTATTATATTCCACTTGTCAAGTAAAATCTAATTTTCATTATAATATGTAATCTGAACCGTAGCTTGGCAATATGGCTCGCACAAATTACGAATTATAACTATAACTTGCTGAATTTTTCTGTTATAATTTTAAACGAAACCGCAATCAAAAACTGTTGCCGAGGGAAAAATAAACATCGAAAACACCTCTCGGGGTCAATCCCCGGCCGATTCCCAGTTTAAAAATAACAGGGACTCTGTACCACCAGTGAGTAAGCAATTTCAACTCGGCTCCGGTGGAAATTATGAATCCATTTCCAAGAAGATTCGGTTTTTCAGCTGCACTTCCGTAATCAACAAATAGTGCACCCTGAATATTTTTCATAAACACCGGTAAAAGTCCTATACCTTTTTCCACACTGAAAAGGTGAGCTCTCAATTCATTATTAGAATAGTATGCAAAACTGCCCCTCACTGCACCATAACCATAAGCCCTCACTGTGGAAGATCCGGAAGCTCCGTAAATAAAGGCATCTATGTCTTCAAGGGATATATCCCTCTGCCGGCCTCCCAGGGAAAAATTGTTGTCTCCTTCAAGGGTGGCATAAAAACGATGCCTGGAAACAAAACCTGTTTTACCTGATGAAGAAAGAAGAAATGAAAAACGCAACGAAGGCACCACCGTAAGAGTTGAAGAGGCGTTGGAAATATTGTGGGAAATGGTCAGCGGAAAAGAGAAAGATGTGTTGTTCATGGGTGAAGACAGAAAACGGCTTCCGGGAGCTAAATTTGATGAAACAGTGTAAGTGCTTCCCCATGAAATATGAGTGGAAGAGCTTCTTCTATCAGGTGTTATTGTCGGGTCACAGGCAATTTCGTCACCGTGATAAATATTTCCCCGCAAACCCATCGATGTTGAAAAATTATGGTTCAGACGCAGAGTCATATTTGAAAAAGGTCTGTTAATTGTTGTTAAAAGAGTGTTCAGTCCTAAACCTGCTCTGTAAAATGAGAATCTTCTCTCAGTTTCATTATCATCGTGGCTTCGCTTTCTGTTTCTGTACTTTAAAAACACTTTGAATCCCGGAAGAACAGCCGCATCACGGAAAACAATACCGGCACTGTAATCATCTGTGCTGTCAAAACTTTTTGAAAATGAAACCTCATACGAGCGTATCATGGTGTCGTGTTCCCCGAGTACTGTCGCACCCACAGTGTGACCTGAAAGAGCTCCATTGTAATCAGGAAGAATCAAGGCGGGAGCAAGCCCTGAGAAAAAAGAAACATCACTGAAATTCACTTTCTGCCTGTTCTTTTTTTCGCAATCTGCAAATTCAAGAAGTTCAGCATCCGGCAGAGGCTCCCGGCTTACCGGTGCCACGGCAAGAACATATCCTTCGTTTTCTACTGTGAAAAAAAACACTTTATTTTCTATGATTTTTGGGAAAAGTGCAACACGGGGAGGATTATGAAGTTTAAAAACCTTCCCTTTTTCTGTATCAATTATTACCGGAACAATCCGTTTGTTGTCAAATGAGCTTGCAATCAGGCTGCTGTTGTCATGAAAACTTACGGAATATTGATGTCCTTTCATCCTGATCTCTTTAAGTTCTCTTGAAAACATATCCATAATAAAGATGTTTTTTTCTCTGTCATTTTCGTTTGCAATAAAAGCAAGAGTGCTGCCGTCGGGGGAAATAGAAGGTGTATACATGGAGTTAAACTGCGGGAAATCTTTTCTGAAAATCTCATTTCCGGAAGAATCAATCATGACGATGCTGTTTATTCCCTCGCGGTACGAAAAAAACACTATTCTGTCTTTTCCCGCAAAAATGGGATATCTTGCGGATTCACCGGTGGTCAGGCGTCTGATATTTTTTCTGTCGTCAAGAAGAAATAGATCCCTCACCCAACCTCTGTTTCTGTAATATGTGCTGAAAGAAGCAAGCAGTTTTTTTTCCTTTTTTTTACGAAAAGAGAAAGAGGCCGGAGACGGAACTGTCATCTCCTTTTGCAAATTCACTCCGTCGTAGGAAAAAATCCCTCCGCTTCCCGGACGACTCCCGTAAAAAACATATCCCGGTGCGTTCACATCAACATGAACTTTATCGTAAGCGGGTCCGGTTCTGACAGCTCCGCCCCATTTTTTCATTTCCAGGATTCTGTTTTCACGGTACTTTTCAATAAATGTATCGTAAGCATCCGTTATTTTTTCACCTAAAACATTTTGAGATTCAGAATTTATTCCATAGGGAAAAAGATTGTCGGAAAGAGCTTTCAAAAAATCGTTCATTTTCTGTTCGCCGTGTTTTTCCACAAGATGTGAATAAAAAAAAGCTCCGTAAAGATAAGGATTCCTCCCGCCCAGCCAGTGATCGGTTGAAGCCGACACCGAAGACAGACTTAAAGGTTTATCCGCCTGAAAAAACGAATCAAAATAAGCGTTGTACAGTGGAAAATTCAGCCTGCCTGTACCGTCATGAACAGACTCGGCATATATGGCCGCACCTTCCAGAAGCCAAATTGGAGCAAGTCCGAGGGGATAATAAAGATTTCCGAGAATATGATTTATGAAACGGGGAATTCCGGAGGTTCTGCCTATTTGAACTGAGTGAGCAAATTCATGATGAAGAAGATTTTTTTCCCAGCTTTTAAAGTCAGTAAGCGATGAAAAAACCTCCGGCGGATACATATAGAGATATATACTGTGTTTTAAATATGTGCGGGACCATCCGTTGGCCATATCGTTTTCTCTGTCAAACACCACATTGATGCGTTTTTCAGGAAACCAGTCATGATAATTTTCAAAAAAAATCTCCATCTCTCTGACCGCTTCAACAAGTCGAGGAATTACACTTTCATCAAGAGTATCCGGAAAATACAGATCACAGAATTTTGTACTGACACTGCTGTATTTTATGCTTTCATATCCTTTTCCCCTGAGATCGGGCATAATAAAAACATAAAAAACAATAAAAACCGAAACAATACGGACAGCTATGACAACCTCCCCTCAGGCTGGCAAGGATGCTCTTTATCCTTTCAAAATTTTTAGATTTTTAGAAAACATCTTTTCGTTCATAAGGTCTTTCATCGCTTTTTCGCAATGGGATCGTTCAACTTCGGGTATTATGCTGTGTTTGAGGATTTCGGACAGCAGTGCAATGTTCTGCATTCTCGTGTCGGGAAGGGATTCGTTGTAAACACGATGATTTTTTATGTTTTTTGTTTGTGCAAATTTGTTTATCTGTTCAGTTTCTGTTTCTTTATTATGTCCTGTTCTGACTGGAAGCGGCTGCCACGATGTGTCGTACCAGACGATGGTTCCTCCGTTTTTAAGCATTGCAGTCATCGAACGAAGAGCTTCGTGTTTTTCAAGACTGATTATAAGGTCAGCGGCCCCTTTTTCCATCAAAGGGGAGTGAATATTGTCTCCGATTCTCAGCTGAGAAACGACGATTCCTCCTCTCTGTGCAAGTCCGTGAGTATCAACACCTTTAAACTTGTATCCTGCATAATCAACAGCTCTGACAAGGATTTCGCTGAGCATTCCGATGCCCTGTCCACCAACTCCCGTTATGTAAATATTCATACTTTTCATAGTCAACCTCCTCAATATTTTATTGCTGAAACCGGACAGGTCTGAATGCAGCTTCCATCCCCGATGCAGAGATCTTTGTTTATTGTAACACTTCCGTCATTGTTGCGGTAAAAGGTGGGACATGCAAAGCTCTCGATACACTCGGCTATTTTGTCGCATGTTTTCTGATCAATAGTGACCTGCCTTGTCTCAACACCTTTTCGCTTTTGTTTTCTCACAAATTTGAGCATACATGGATGTTTTGCAATAACCACTGAAATCCCTTTATGTTTTACAGCTTCAACGACTGCTTCTGTCAATTTTTTCTGACTATACGCATCAACTTCAAATATTTTTTCGATTCCCATTCCTTCAATCATCTGTCTTACCGGAATTTTCTGCGTTGTTTCGTCAAAATTGTGTCCGGTTGCCGGATGTTCCTGATGCCCTGTCATGGCGGTTGTACCGTTTTCCATCAGAATAAGAGTGATATCATGTTTATTGAAGACGGCATTTACAATTCCGGGGGCTCCTGCATGAAAAAATGTGGAATCTCCGAGGAAACATACTACTTTCCTCGAATCATTGAAAAGTTCCAATCCGCTTGCTATTCCGGTGGATGCTCCCATGCTCATCAAAAGCTCAACCATATTGTACGGCGGAAGGAAACCGAGAGTATGACATCCGATATCTCCCACTTTAATATCATTTTCCTTCAATGCTTTTTTTATTGCGTAAAATGCAGACCTGTGACCACAGCCGGGACACATCTGAGGAGGTCTTGCCGGCACATCAATCTGAGCTTTTTCCACTTTTTTGCTCTGCACCTTATCAGGCCAGTCTCTGCTCAATATCTCTCTTACTTTATCCGGAGTATATTCTCCTATCATATCTTCCGGATCATTTTTCCCGCTTATTACACAGTTAATCCCGTTTTCATAAGCGAGAACCTTGACATCGTTTTCCACAACCGGGTCAAGTTCTTCAAGTATTTTTACTTCGTCATGATTTTTGAGGAAGTCGAGGATTATATCTTTCTGTAAAGGATAGACCAGCGACAGCTTTAAAATATCAGGTTTTTCCTCAACTCCGTCAAGTACATCCATAACCGAGAGGAAAGTTGTTCCGGCTGTAATTATTCCCTTTGAACTACCGTTGTTGATCAGGCTGTTAAGGTTTTTGATAGCATCAACTTCTGAAACATATTTTGCTCTTGCAATTGCCCTTCTTTTCATCGGATAGACCGCTTTCGTAATCGGAACATAGGGACCGTTATCCCTGTTGAATGAAGGAGTTTTATCAAAAGCCCGCGGCTTCCATTCCGAAAAATTCACCAGCTCTTTCTGATGACAGGTATGAGTGGTGAGCCTTAAAATTACCGGCATTTTCTTTTCCACAGAGATTTTTGCCGCCATTTTGAAGTATGTATATATCTCTGAAGGAGTTGACGGTTCAAGCACCGGAGTATACGAAAGCTTTGCAATGTGTCTGTTGTCCTGTTCATTCTGGGAAGAGTGTGCTCCGGGATCATCTCCGAGAACAACCACCATCCCTCCGGTAAGATTCATATGACCAAGCTGAACAAAAGTATCTGCCGCAACATTTAGTCCGACACTTTTAAAGAAAACGCAACTCAGATGACCGTTCACACTGGCTCCGTATGCAACTTCGGTCGCTACCTTCTCATTTGTAGAAAATTCAAAGTAAAATGGTCTTTTTTCCTGCGGTATCTGGTCTATGGCCACAGCTATTTCCGGAGTGGGGCTCCCCGGATAACTTGTAACAACCCTGACATTCGATTCTACCATAGCCCTTACAATAGCGGTATTTCCGATAACGATCTCCGAAAACGGCTCCTGCTTCAACAACATCTTTCCATAGTTAATCATAACTCCTCCGGTATCAGTGAAAAACTCAAAAGAAGCTTAACAGTTTTATCTTTCGAGTCAAATATCATAGCTATTTATTTCAATCCGGAAATTCATTGTCAAGCGACAATTATTTTTTCCATCCCGTTCTTATTCATGATTTTTTTATTCGCTTTTGCTGATTATATTGCACAATTTAACCATCTCTTCCCGTATCTGCGAGCTTCCATATAGTTCATGTTTTTCTTTATGGATTTTTTGTATCTCCTCAAAGGTTTTCTATGATCTTCAGAAGCCCCGGGAAAGGAGGCATGAAACTTTTGCTTTTTTTCTTCAATGTGGTAATATGCCTTTGTTTGAAGGTTCTGACGATGTTTTTCATCTTTGCAGAAAGGAGAAATGTTATGAAAATTGCTGTAATAGGTCTCGGATATGTGGGACTTCCTCTTGCATCTTTATTTGCTGAAAAATACAGCGTTACAGGCTATGACAAAAATTCCCGGAGAGTCGAGGAGATATCTTCCGGACTGGACAAAACAAAGGAAGTGGATTCCGATGTTTTGAAAAAAGTTCTTAAAAACAAAGATTGTAACGACAGTTCCGGACTTTTTGTAAGCGATCGGGAAGAACATATAGCTTCATGCGATATATTTATAATAACAGTTCCCACTCCTGTTAATAAATTCAAAAACCCTGATCTTTCACCTCTTGAAAATGCCAGTGCTGTTGTGGGAAAATATCTTAAAAAAGATGCTCTTGTTATTTATGAATCAACTGTATATCCCGGAGCAACAGAAGAGGTTTGCGTACCGATTTTAGAAAAAAAATCCGGTCTTGTTTTCAACAAAGATTTCTATGTGGGTTACTCTCCGGAAAGAGTAAATCCGGGCGATAAAGTTCATACACTTGATAAAATAAAAAAAGTGACCAGCGGCTCAACGCCCGAAACTGCAGAAAAAGTGGACAACCTTTACACCTCTGTTATAAGTGCGGGAACTTTCAAAGCCTCATCTCTGAAAACAGCCGAGGCCGCTAAAGTAATTGAAAACTCTCAACGGGATATAAACATAGCTTTCGTAAATGAACTTGCCATGATATTTGACAAAATAGGCATAGACACAACAGAAGTCCTTGAAGCTGCGGGAACAAAATGGAATTTTCTGCCGTTTCGTCCCGGTCTGGTGGGCGGGCATTGCATAGGCGTGGATCCTTACTATCTGACTCACAAAGCGGAAGAACTCGGGCATCATCCCGAAGTCATCCTTTCAGGTCGCCGCATAAATGATAACATCGGCTTTTTTGTCGCCGGAAAAATCATAAAACTGCTTATATCAGAAAAAATCCAAGTACATGGATCAAAAATACTTGTCATGGGTATCACCTTCAAAGAAAACTGTCCGGACATAAGAAACTCCCGTGTCATAGATGTTATTTCGGAACTCAATGATTTCGGCTGTAACACAGAAATATACGACCCCCTCGCCGACAGAGAGGAGGTGAAAAAAGAGTACGGGATATCCCTTTTGGACAAACCGTCAGGAAAATATGACGGAATAGTTCTCGCCGTGGCTCATGATGCATTCAGAAAAACGGATCTCTCTTCTCTGAAAAAAGAAAAATCCATTGTCTATGATATAAAATCCTTTTTCTCTCAAGAACTTACTGACAAACGGCTGTAAAAAAACAAAAATTTTTCCCCTGGTAAAAGTAGACCGGTTCTCAAAAAGCATATAACAGACAGAGATGTTCAGAATATGCCGAATTTGTTATGTAGAAGCACAGCATGCGTCTGAACTGTCTTGCCATGCTGATTTTTTATAATGAAGACCTTTTCAGAACAAGCTTATATCTGATATTCTCAGAACTGATCTTTAATATTTAACACAAGATGTATGAATTAAAAATTTCTAATAACTCCTTGACATATTCGATGGGGGCGTATAATTAAAAAAAGAATCGGACATACTGGATTGCAACAGCTGTGATGAAATATGCTTTGGTCGGGAAAAACCGGCTGGAGAGAATGAGAGGTATGACCGTGGAACAATATGTAAGGAGGTTTTTTATGAAGAATGTAATGAATGAACAATTGATGGGAATATGATGAAGAAACGCATTTTTCTTGTTTTTCTTGCTATAATCGTTTGTCTGGCGTTCTCATGCGGGGCTGACAACAGCGACGAAGACAATGCAGATACCGGGAATACCGCTGACAGCGGTAATACAACAGACACTGGTGATACGGGAAACACCGGAGACTCGGGGAACACCGGAGATACTGGCGATAGTGGAGATACAGGATCAAACGATCCCTGTCCGAATGAAAACTTTCCCCATCACCATGATGGTGACTGCTGGTCAGACAAAGCTTCCGATCCAATGAATCATTCAGAAGCAATAAGCTATTGTGAAGATATGGGAGGACATCTCCCCACCATAAGTGAGCTGAGAACGCTGATACAGAACTGTCCCGCGACAGAAACCGGTGGTGCTTGTGGCGTGACTGATAATTGTCTGAGCTATTCAGAATGCTGGAATGACGCCTGTAGCGACTGTTCTTGGGACAACGGCGGGAAATACAGCGTGTTTGATGGACTCGATCCTAGCCTCTGGTCCTCGTCCGTACGATCAGACAATAAAGATAACGCCTGGCATGTGGATTTCTTCAATGCCCATGTGAACCGCTACGACCGGAACGACGACTGCTCTGTGCGGTGTGTGAGGTAGGGTGCAAGATCACTGGAGCAGGAACAGTGCTGTGGTGTCGAAAATTGTAATGACGAAGAATTTTTCGAATAATTGTCTGAATCAGGATTGGCCCGAATTATGAGGATTTGCAGGATTACATGCATCTTCTCAATACCTCTCCTCACTCCTCTCCTGAAATAGGATTTGTCTTTTTTCGACCCCATATAAATTTTACACTGCAATCCCGACAAGAGCAGCCGCTGTCGCCAGCACACCATCATGTTGTCCGAAAAATCCCTGAGAATCAGCAAGGTTGAATTTCAGGGGTTTGAACAATCATTTGAGATTCACAGAAGCCTTTTTATTTAAAAAGCCCCTTAACATAGTTCATATTACGCAATGCTGAAAAAACT
>JAWOGE010000009.1:0-5064 GCA_046497165.1 bacterium
AAGCGGACCATCGAGGTCACTGCCTATTGCGGCTGCGGGAGCTGCTGCGGCTGGCACAGGGGGACCAATAAATGCCTGCGGCTGGATTTCTGGAATAAAACCATCGCGGCCGGTTCCCAAAAAGGTCAACCGTATACCGGGATGACCACAGCCGGCAAAAAGCCGCGTCAGCCGAGGCCGGGGCTTTTTTCCGTGGACAGCCTGGTGCAGCCGTGGATGATACCGGTCAGGCTCCTCTTTTTCCCTGCATAGACAAGGATGTGCGAAACAGAATAGAGCAATCTCAGAAAGATCATTATATCAGAGAAAGAATGAGCATTCTAAAAAAAGAGCTTGAAAACAACGATGAATTTTTTGATGATTTTTCAAACATACGACTGAAAGCGAAAAATTTTGAAGGCCCCCGGTATGTTAAATCACGAATTGACAAAGAACTTGACAGATTAGATAAACTACCTCCTGTCAGTTCTGAAAGCGGTGTCATAACATCGTATGTTGAAACACTTCTTTCCATACCATGGAACAAAGAAAGCAAAAATGGAAAAATAGACATAAAAAAAGCTGAAAAAATTCTTGAAAAGGAACATTTCGGTCTTCATAAAGTAAAACAGCGAGTGCTTGAATATATTGCGGTTCTAAAGTTGAAAAAAGGGAATCCGGGAGCTCAGATAATATGTTTTGCAGGCCCTCCCGGTGTAGGTAAAACTTCCATCGCTCTTTCGGTGGCTCATGCTCTTGGAAGAAAATTTGTCAGACAAGCCCTGGGCGGCGTTAAAGATGAAGCCGAAATAAGAGGACACCGAAGAACCTACATTGGAGCCATGCCGGGACGAATTATAAAATCCTTTATAAAAGCGGGGGTAAAAAACCCGGTTATACTGCTTGATGAAATAGATAAACTGGGAAAAGATTTCCGGGGCGATCCGGCTTCCGCACTTCTCGAAGTTCTTGATCCTGAGCAGAACTCACATTTCATTGATAACTATATTGATCTTGAAACCGATCTTTCAGATGTGATTTTTCTCGCGACTGCAAACGATATCTCGCTTATTCCAACAACTTTGAGAGACCGACTTGAAATAATAAAAATAGACGGATATACAGCTTTTGAAAAAGAACACATCGCAAGAAAATACCTTCTTCCTAAACAGAAAAAACGCAACGGTGTGAGCCTTCCTGTACGCATAACTAAAAACGGCTTTTTTTCACTTTTATACAAACACACCGAAGAAGCGGGAGTTCGTGAACTTGAGCGTATTATCTCCACACTTTGCAGAAAAATCGCCTTCGATATGCTGAAAAACAGCGATGAAAAAAAAGCTTTCACCATAACCGCCAAAACAGTTTCTGAATATCTCGGCTCTCCTAAATACTCTCATGAGAGATGTGAAACAGATTCAGAAATCGGAGTTGTAAATGGTCTGGCCTGGACCACTGCGGGAGGCAAACTTCTTAAAATAGAAGCAACCCGTTTCCCGGGTGACGGTTCTGTAAAAATAACAGGACATCTCGGTGAAGTCATGAAAGAATCGGTGAGTACCGCAGTGAGTTTTGTCCGCTCCATATCTTCGGATATGCCGGGCATAAACATGAAGGTGTGGCGTGAAAACGATATTCATATACATTTTCCGGAGGGAGCGGTTCCAAAGGATGGTCCTTCGGCGGGAGTTGCAATTTCCCTGGCAATTGCTTCGGTTGTTTCTGATACTCCCGTAAAATCTTTTGTTGCAGTTACCGGAGAAAGTACCCTGAGGGGTCATGTTCTTAAAATCGGGGGACTCAAGGCAAAATTAATGGCAGCGAAAAATGCGGGGACAAAAACTGTATTTATTCCTGAAGCAAATAAAACCGAGCTTTCTGAAATTCCTGATGAAATAAAAAAAGGACTTGAAATAAAATGTGTTTCACGCACTTCAACTGTTATTAAAAATGCTCTTGTTTTTTCCGGAATGAAATCAATTGAATGTAAAAGTCACAGAAAGTCGGCAGGTATTCAATAAAAATAAATATTTTTTTGACAAACTGTTATTTTATGATATAAGTGGGTGTCAGGTATCAGTGCCTGTTGTTTTTCAATACATCTTTTTGGAAGCGTAGTAAGGACTCTTATTGATTGCAAATCAAAAAAATAACAACTTTGAATTTGAACTATAACATTTTAAACAACATTAAGGAGAAACAATGCATTTATCGGAATTAAAAAAGAAATCAAACGAAGAGCTTGTAAAAAAAGCTAAAGAACTCGGTGTTAAAAACCCCGCATCCATGAAATCTCAGGAACTTAGTTTTTCTGTACTTAAAAAACTTGTTGAAAGAAAAGAAAAAATTCTCGGTAAAGGAGTTCTTCAGATTCTTTCTGACGGATTTGGATTTTTAAGAAGCCCCAACTCGAACTATCTTCCCGGACCTGATGACATCTATGTACCGCCTGCAATGATAAAAAGATACGGTCTGAGAACCGGTCAGACTGTTGAAGGCTGGCTACGGAGCCCCAAAGAGGGTGAAAGATACTTTGCACTGGACAAACTCAAGGCGGTTTTCGACATAGAAGATCCTAACAAAATCAAACAGATACCTCTTTTTGACAATCTCACACCTTTCTATCCCACAGATAAAATACAGCTTGAACATAAAGAGCCGGAAAAAAGTGTTATGTCCACCCGCATAATGGATCTTCTTGTTCCCATAGGCAAAGGGCAGAGAGGTCTTATAGTCGCCGCTCCCAGAACCGGAAAAACAGTTGTGCTTCAGGACATAGCTCATTCCATAACTACAAATCATCCGGAAATATACCCCATTGTACTTCTCATAGACGAACGACCTGAAGAGGTTACGGATATGATGAGAAATGTTGATGCAGAAGTCATAGCATCCACTTTTGATGAACCAGCCACAAGACACTGTCAGGTTGCTGAAATGGTACTTGAAAAAGCCAAACGACTGGCCGAACACAAAAGAGATGTGGTGATTCTTCTGGACTCCATAACCCGTCTCGCCCGTGCTCACAATACGACTGTTCCGCCAAGCGGTAAAATTCTTTCCGGTGGTGTGGATGCAAACGCTCTGCACAAACCCAAGCGTTTTTTCGGAGCGGCAAGAAACATAGAGGAAGGCGGATCTCTCACTATTATAGCCACTGCACTTGTTGATACCGGAAGCCGTATGGACGAAGTTATTTTTGAAGAGTTCAAGGGCACCGGAAACATGGAAATTCATCTTGACAGAAAACTCATGGAAAAGAGAATATTCCCCTGTCTCGACATCAACAAATCCGCCACAAGAAAAGAGGAACTTCTGCTTGATGAAAATACACTTAAACGCGTATGGATACTCAGAAAACTTCTCCATCCTCTGAACGGAATAGACTCCATGGAGTTTCTACTCGACAAAATGGGAAAAACCAAAACAAACAAGGATTTTCTCAGGGCCATGAACGCCTGATTATTGTTAATTAAACAGCAAATCAAATTTTTATTTTCGGAGGACAAATGCGATATCTTGTAACATCGGCGTTGCCTTATGCCAATGGAACAATTCACCTCGGTCATGTTGCCGGAGCTTATCTCCCGGCTGATATTTATGTAAGATTTCTCAAAAACAGAGGTGATGAAGTTATTTATATATGCGGAACTGATGAACACGGAGTTCCCATAGCCATTGCCGCTGAAAAAGAGGGGATTTCACCGGAAGAACTGGTTGAAAAAAATCATAGTGCCATAAAAGCTTCTTTTGATAAAATAAACATAAATTTCAGCATTTTTTCAGGAACCCACAACAAAACACACGAAAAACTGTCTCAGGAGTTTTTTACCAAACTGAAAAAAGAGGGTCATCTTGTAAAAAAGAAAGCGGATCAATTTTTCTGCGAAAAATGCAACAAATATCTTCCCGACAGATATGTTGAGGGTTGCTGTCCCATTTGTAAAAGTGAAGATGCCCGGGGAGATCAGTGCGACAGTTGTGGCAACTCTCTTGATGCCCTTGATCTTGTAGATGCCCGTTGCAAAATATGCAATGAGACCCCTTCCATTCGTTCAACTGAACACTGGTTTTTAAAACTCGGTGATTTTCAGGAAAAACTCAAGAGATGGCTTGAAGGCAAAAAACACTGGAAAAGAAATGTCAGAGAGTTCTGTAATCAGTGGTTTGAACGGGGACTTGACGACAGGTGCATAACCCGAGATCTTTCATGGGGAGTTCCCCTTCCCGATGAAGATTCCGAAGGTAAAGTACTTTATGTCTGGTTTGACGCACCCATAGGCTACATATCTTTCACTCGTGAACTTTTCAATAAACTCGGAAAATCTGAAAATGAGTGGGAATCATGGTGGAAAGGCGGCGACGATGTGAAACTTGTTCATTTCATAGGAAAAGACAACATCGTTTTTCATGCCATGATATTTCCCGCTATGCTCATGGGACAGGAAGAAGGTTACAAATGTGCTGACGAAATACCTGCCAATGAATATCTCAATCTTGAAGGTGGAAAGTTTTCAACATCCAAAGATCATGCTATCTGGATAGATGATTTCACTGAACTGTTCTCTCCGGACACCCTGAGATTCTATCTTGCCAAAATTGCCCCTGAGAATCGTGATTCCAATTTTTCTCTCGACGGATTCAGAGATGTTGTAAACAGTGAATTTGCAGGTATTTACGGTAACTTTATAAACAGACACCTGAGCTTTGTAAAACGCTTTTTCAAAGGCAAACTCCGTGATGAATTCTCCTACGGCCCCGAAGATGAAAATGTCTGGAAAGATGTTTGCGAAAACATAAAAAAAGCTTCTGAATGTTTTGAAACTTTTAAAGTCAGAGACGCCCTCGCAAATCTGGTGGATGCAGCCCGGAAAGGCAATAAATACTTTGACACCATGGCCCCCTGGAACCTTAGAAAAACAGATAAAGCGCGTTGCAGAGCCGTGCTTCTGACATGCCTGAACATAGCCGATGCACTCTCTTCCGCATTTGAACCCATCACTCCTGAAACATCAAGAAAAATAAAAGATATGCTCAACATGCCGCATGAGTTTGATATTTCAGATATTGAAAACAAAAAAATTA
>JAWOGE010000133.1:0-4846 GCA_046497165.1 bacterium
GACTCTCTCATTGAAAAATGAAAAAATGTCAAAAATTAATAATGTTCTAATTCCGTGTGTATTCGTTTTTCAGATGGCTTTTCTCAATACCTCTCCTCATTCCTCTCCTGGATCAGGAGATGGCCGGGGTGAGGTCGTGGGATTGCGGTAAAGACCTCCCTCCGAATAACAAACGGTGTAGCAACGCTACGCCGCTACGAATTGCAAAAGTTTTAATTTTAATCTTGCTTTATGTTTTGACTTTTATCATATTAATATATAATCTATTAACAGATGGGAACATCTTTGTTTTCTTTTTGATGAATATTTGATTATGTTCAGTATTTTCTGTTCCCGTATAATGACGATTCGGGAGGCTGAAATGTTTTTCAGGTTTTTTTGTTTTACGGGTTTTATAGCTGTTATTATTTCTGCAGGCTGTGGAAAAGAGGGAGAAAGCCAAAAAATCCCGATGAAAGAACATGTTGCTGAAATAAAAACAAGTTCACCGTCATATAAGGATCTCTCTTACGACAGATATGAAAAAGAATGGAAAAAACACGATACTTTTATGGAAAAAGGCAGGGAGCGTTCAGCTTATGATGTAGTGAAAAAAATAATTGAAAAAGCACAGAAAGAAGACAATGCTCCCCAGTTGGTAAAAGCTTTGATATCCTCTGTATCTTTCAAAAAAAAGCTTGAGGATAAAAATTTTCCTGAACTCATAGAATACTTTGAAAATTTTGTTGAAGAAGCTGACTTCCCCGCGAAAAATGTTCTTCTTTCCTATCTTGCTCAAATGTACAGAAGCTATTACATAAGAAACTCTTATAAAATCATGGAAAGAAAAAAGGTTGAGGGTAGGGTTCCTGATAATATAGACGAATGGGATATGGAAACTCTTTATGATAAAACAAAGGAGATGTTTTTTGCTTCTCTCGACAATCCTGAATTGAAGCGAATAAAAGCCGGTGTTTTTGATGAAATTTTAGAAATCGGGACAATGCCGCGTATTTTCAGACCTTCTCTTTTTGATATCCTTTCATACAGGGTTCTTGATTTTTTAATAGGTAACGATCCCTATTCTTACGGTTTCGGAGAACAAAAGGAGCCGCCGGTATCAAAAATGCTTTTTTCGCTTCCCGAGAATTTTGTTTTCACAGATTTTTCAAATATAACCGAAGATGAAAACTATCTTCGTATTCTTGAACTTTTTAAAGAGTTAATACTGCATCATCTGAAAACTGGAAATGAGCCAGCAACTGTTTATGCAAATTTGAGGAGACTTTCTTTTGTAAGAAAAACCTCCGGTGTTCAAGATGTTGAAAATCTTTATGCGGTCAGTCTGGAACGCATGAAAAAGAATTACAACAAAAACCGGGAAGCTCTCTCTTTAATTTTATATCATATGGCTGATTATCAGTGTTCTGTAGGAGATAAATGGCATGCGGGAGCCGATGATTCTTTTAGAATGGGATACAGAAAAGCAGCGGATATATGTGAAAATGTTGTGGAAAATTATTCCGAAACCTCGGGTGAAAAAAAATGCAGACAGATTTTAGGTCAGATAAATAAAAAGACACTTTCAATTTTGACGGAACCGATTGTATGTCCCGGCAAACCTTCACTTGTCAAAATTTCCTACAGAAATGTAAATGATATTCATTTCAAACTTTTCAAAATACCTGAAAAATGGAGAGGGTCTTTAAGCAGACATTCGTTGAAATCTGTAAAACTTCTGAAAAAGATGCTTGAGAAAACTCCCATGGAATCCTGGAAAGCCGAACTTCCCGATGACGGTGATATGCAACAGCACTCCACCGAATTCGTCATACCTGAAGTCAGATCCGGAGAATATCTTCTCGCGGCCTCTTCTTCACCGGATTTCAATACGGAAAATGATGATTTTTTCCATCTTTCATTTACCGTAAGCCAGATGACATTTTCACAGCGTGATACAAAAAAAGGTGCCGTTGAAATAACAGTTTCTGATTCATGCAGCGGTCATTTTCTTCCCGGTGTCTCAGTGAGAGTTCTCAATAAAAAGTATAACAGGAAAACAGCATCCTTTTCAGAAAATGAAATCATACGGGGAAAAACCGACAGACAAGGTTCAATGCTCATAAAAAAACCCAACTGCAGATACTGCAATCTTTTGCTGAGATTGAAAAAAGACGATGACATTCTTAAATTTGATTTTCGTGCCGGAAGAGTTTCCCGGAAGAGAGATAAAATTTTTACGAGATTTTTCACTGACCGTAGTATCTACCGTCCGGGACAGACAGTTCGTTTCAAGGCTGTTCATTTTTCCCGCCGTTTTAACAGAGAGCCGCGTCTTCTCAAAAATCGCAAAATCACTGTGACATTTTACGGAAGTAATAGGAAGAAAATAGATGAAAAAACTTTTCAAACCAATGAATTCGGTTCGTTTTCAGGAGAGTTTAAGCTTCCTGACAATATGATGACAGCCTATGCTCTGATTTCAGATTCACACGGTAGTGTCAACATTGCTGTGGAGGAATATAAAAGACCTGAATTTTCAGTGAGCATGAGTCCCGTTAAAAAAACATATCTTCCCGGAAGCGAGATACCGGTTGAAGGAACAGTTGAAACTTTTTCAGGCATTCCTGTTTCAGCGGCGTCGGTTTCCTATTCTGTTGAACAGAGTATCGCACCTTTTATGCATAGTTGGAAACACATAAGAAACAGAGGTTTTTTTGGAAATTTTATCAGAAACAAAAAAAAGTTGGTAGCACACGGAGAGGTGGTCAGCGGAAAAAACGGTAAGTTCAACTTCAGTTTTACCTCAGAATCTATTGATATTTCAGAAGAAGATTTTTCCATGATACACAGATATGTGGTAAAAGTAAGAGTCACCGATTCAAGGGGGGAAACCCGTAAAGCTGAAAAAGTTATCAGAGTGGGAAACAAATCCATGAGAATTGTTCCCCGTATGCCGGACACTGTTCAGCGTAACACTCCGTTTGAATTGTCTGTGAGAGCCGAAAATCTAAATGGAGAGGTTGTATCCGCTTCCGGAGAGCTTGAAATATACAGAATTGAACGCAACGATCTGATGTTTAAAAAAAGACTCTGGGATATGCCTGACAGAAAGTCGATACCGAAGGATGAATTTTCAAAATTGTTTCCAAAAATGCACTATGCCCGCCCTGAACAGCAGTATGAAAAAAGAGAGAAGATTTTTTCTGAAAAATACAATACGGACGAAAAAGATGCTTCACTAAAAATTGTTCCGGATGAAAACTGGTCTTCCGGAGATTATATTGCAATTGCAAGTGCCCGTGACAGTAATGGAAAAACTGTAAAAGGTGAAACACTTTTTGTTCTTTATGATCCGAAAGCTAAAAAGATGGGTGTCAAAAGAGAATTTGCCGTTTTTCTTCCACGGGAAATTGTAAAACCCGGTGAAACGGCACAAATAATTACGGGTAGTTATCTCAATGATGCGGAAGTGAAATTTACAATTGATCATGGGGCTGCAAACAAGCCTCAGACTATGGTTCTGTCTCTCGATGGAACTAAAGAGATAATAGATATTGATATAAACGAATCTCACAGAGGCGGTGTTGTATACTCATGGCTTATGTGTCGAAATAACAGGTGTAAAAACGGACGCGGCCGGATCTCTGTGCCATGGGACAATAAAAAGTTGGATATAAAACTGGAGTCTTTTCGTGAGATATTGAAACCGGGGGCGGAAGAGACCTGGAAACTGTCTGTTTCCTCTCCTGAAGGGAAAAAACAGACAGCGGAATTTCTGGCCACTTTATTTGATTCTTCTCTGGAAACATACAGAGAGCATAATTGGAGCATAGTTCCTCATGTGAACTACAGATCAAATATTTTCTGGAGACAGAAACAGAAAAGAGCAGTTCGAAACGGTGGAAGTTGGAACATAACTTCCCGCGACAGGCCGCTTACTGTTGACACTTTCAGGATTTTTGATCCGGCGATTTTCATTCCGGTGAATAATAATCAGAACTACGGAATCTCTCCAGTGTTTTTTTCAGGACCGGACATAATCGGGGGAGGATCGGTTGTAAGAGCTTCCGGGAGATTGGAGTCTGTTTCTGATAAAAAAAGAGAAAGAACTGATGTTTCTTCCGGCAGGTCTGACGGAAAAGTTGATACTCTTTCAGAGCAAGTTGCTCCCCGTGAAAAAAACAAAAATACTGAATTATCTGAAGAGGAGTTCAGAGAAGATTTTGCGGAAACCGTACTTTTTATAACGGATAAGTATACGGACAACGAGGGAAATCTTTCTGTTTCCTTTAAAATACCCGACAGGCTTACCCGGTGGAAAATGTATGGTATGGCTCACACTTCGGATTTTAAAATCGGACAGATAGAAAAAGAGCTTGTCACCAGAAAAGAGGTTATGATTAAACCTAATATCCCGCGTTTTTTAAGAAGCGGTGACAAAATAAACCTTGTTGCGGACATTTTAAATATCACAGGAGAAGAGATGCCGGTCGAAGTTTCGCTGGAGTTCATAAACCCTGTAAACGGAAAATCAGCAAATGAAGATTTTATTACTGATGAATCAGAAAGCTCGTTCACTGTGGATGTCAGTGATAAAACCACAGTTAGCTGGGAGGTTTCAGTTCCCGATCTCCCGGGAGCAGTGGAATGGCGTATTTCAGCCACGGGAGAAAAACATAAGGATGCCGTAAAGTCATTGCTTCCGGTTCTTTCGGATAAAATCCAAATTCTCGATACAACACCTCTGTTTTTTAAAGAAAAAGAGATGAAAACCGTAGACATTCCGGTTTTTGAGGAAAACTATTCGGATATAAAAGATATCTCTTTTGAATACACATCCAACCCTTCCTGGCATGTTGTTTTT
>JAWOGE010000184.1:0-9825 GCA_046497165.1 bacterium
TTTGAATGCAAGTCCGATCAGACAATAAAAGATATAGCAGAAGGTTCACACTCTTTTGTTGTTCGTGCAGTTGACCGTGCAGGCAACAAAGATGACTCCCCGGAAGTTTTCAGCTGGGAGATCGATTTGACACCTCCGGAAACAAGTTTCAGCAAAACTCCTGAAAAATACAGCATAAGCACTTCCGCAGAAATAGCTTTTACAAGTGATGACCCCGATGCAAAATTCTTATGCAGTCTTGATAACAATTCCTGGAAAGCGTGTGAATCGCCTGTTAATTTTGAAAATCTTTCGGAAGGAGACCACATTTTCAAGGTTATTGCTGAAGATAATGCCGGAAACAGAGATAAAACACCTGCCACCCATTCCTGGCTTATACCTTTCCAGTTTATAAGCACAAGTGCGACTTATCAGCACACATGCAGTGTGGGAGCCAGCAAAATTCTTTATTGCTGGGGTTCCAATTCAATGGGGCAACTTGGACTTGGAAAAGAAAAAGAAGATGCACAATATACTGTACCTACACCCACAGCTTCGGGAAACTTAAAATGGGAATCCGTTTCAAGCGGCAAATTTCACAACTGTGCCATAAGTCATAAAAGATACGGGAAAAAACTTTACTGCTGGGGAGGTAACGGCTACGGACAGCTTGCTTCAGGCAAAAAAAACAATCTCAGAATTCCCACTTCCATAAAAGGTGATAACAGAAACTGGCTTCAAGTAAGTGCAGGCGGACAACACACATGTGCCATAAAAGAATCTGACGGGAAAAACCTGCTTTACTGCTGGGGAAACAACAGCAGCGGTCAACTTGGAGACAACTCTACCCAAAATAGACTGCTCCCTGTTCAGCCCGCTGAAAAAAAAGAGGGATGGATCTCTGTCTCCAGCGGATTTTCCCATACCTGCGGTATAAGAGAAAGCAACGGAAAAAGAAAAGCATACTGTTGGGGAAACAACTCTGACGGTCAGATCGGAAACGGAGAAAAATCTGAAGCAATCAAAACTCCGGTAGAGATAAAAGGAAATTATTCTGACTGGGAATCCGTTGCGTCGGGGAACTTTCACACATGCGGCATAAGAGACAACAATGGACAAAATTCTCTTTACTGTTGGGGTTATAACGGTAACGGACAACTCGGAGACGGCAGCATAAGACGAAAAAACATTCCCACAAGCATATCTTTTACCAACAACGGCTGGAAATATGTTGACACCGGATTCAACCATTCCTGTGCCATAAGAGAGGAAAAAGGAGACAGAAAACTTTACTGCTGGGGATATAACTTTCATGGACAACTCGGCAACTCATCAGTTTCTCAATCTTTAAACCCCATAAAAGTTTCAGGGAACTTCAAAGACTGGCACAGCATATCTCTCGGAGACAGTCATAGCTGCGGAGTGAGAAAGCAAAAGGGCCGTTATCAACTTTACTGCTGGGGACGGGGATCCTTCGGTCAGATAGGCGACGGATTCAATGAACAACATCTTGAACCACGGGAAGTCACAGGGAAAAAAGCTGAAAATTAATCCAGCAATTTGACAATCCCTTCGTAAACAAGTACTGTAAAATCATGAAGTGTTTTGTTAAAATACAGTTATACCTGAATCGTCCAATTCAGGTTATATCCAATTGTTTTAGGAGCTTGTCATGAAAAAACCCATTTTTGTTCTGCTTTTTTTTATCTGTGCATTTCCATTGTTTGCGGAAAAAGAGAATTTAAATAAAGAGATCGAAAAACCTGAAATAAAAAACAACAGACCGGAAGGTTGGAGCGGACTTTATGAAATTCGCTCATCTTTCAACCTTAACGACAGCAGAAATGTTGTGGGAAGCCAGAGCGGAACGGCCGTTTCAATGGGTTTTTCTTTTATGACAAAAGGCATATATCTTAAAAACTCTCATAAATTGAGGCTTGAATTTTCTACACAACAGTCATTTTTGCGTTCATCTCAATTTGAGAGATTCGTAAAAAGCAATGACAAAATTACAATGTCTTCCACATACTTTTATTCAATTGGCAAATCCTGGGGAGTGTTTGCTTCAAACAGAGCGGAAACAACACTGATAAAATCCAACCATCATTCAACTGTTGAAAAAGACTATGTTTTCCCAAACGGTAGTGTTGTCCGAAAAGATTCAGTTAAACTTGCCGAACCTTTTCTACCTCTCAAAATTATTGAATCAGCAGGAGCTTTTTACAAGCTTTATGACAAAAAATATCTTTCGTCAGAAATCCTTGCGGGGCCGGCAGGAAAACACATTTTCGGAAAAGGGGGTTACACTGTTTCAGAAGAAAATGACTCCGAAGTTATACTCACAAATATAGGAACACACCATCAGATGGGTGCCCTTGTGGCTTTGCGGGCAGGAGGTGAATTTAAAGCTGAAACAGATATATTTTATAAACTTTCAACGGAAGTTTTCTTCCCTTTCGTAACAAATGACAATGACGAAAAAAAATCACATGAATTGATATCCTATGATTTTTCCGGCGAAATAAATTTGAAAATCTTCTCTTGGATGAGTCTTGGTTACACATTCAGTGTTCTGAAGGAACCTCAGATCATAGACAAATGGCAGGCACAGAACAATATTATGATCTCTATCGGATGGAGATCCGAATATCCTGATGACAGTAAAGGAGACACCCAATGAATACACTCACCACAACACTTTCGTCACCGAACAATGCTCTCAGAGAGATATTCACATTAAAAAAAGCAAATCCTGAATGTAAGAAGAGAATATAAAAAATTGCACTGTTTTTCAGCTTGTCATATAAATTTTTTTGTGCTATCATAGCTTTAGTAAATTCAAAAAAGGGATTCCATGAAAAAAACTTTAACGGCAGGTAGTATAAAAGCATTTGTTTTTATTTCAGCTTCCGTCACATGTATGTTCATACCGGGATTCAACTCTGTAATGCCTCCTCTCTTTGCAATAGGACTTGCATTTTTAACCGGCAGAGTACTCATATCACTTTTCTGCGGAATATGGATGGGCAGTGCTCTTATCATCGGATTTTCAACTCCTTGCGAATATATTAAAGCTCTGGGTTATGGATTCTTCACCGCCGCCGACACATGGATAATAAAAGGACTTGTAAATACAGATCATATAAAAATAGTGGTTTTTTCTTTATCCATAGGAGGGATGATTGGAATTATCAGCAGATCCGGCGGCATGCAGGGAGTTGTAAATTCATTTTCAAAATTGACCGCTTCAAGACGCAGATCTCTTATAATGACATGGTTTCTGGGTCTCTTGATTTTCTTTGATGACTATGCAAACAATCTCATTGTGGGAAACAGCATGAGACCTCTTACGGACAAAATGAAGGTCAGCAGAGAAAAATTGAGCTTTATAATCGATTCCACCAGTGCTCCCGTGGCTTCGGTTTCCATACTTTCAACATGGATAGGTTATGAAATAGGTCTGATAGGAAGTGCTTTCTCCAGTGCGGGCATATCCGAGGATCCCTACATGGCTTTCATATATTCACTTCCTTACAGGTTTTATGCATGGCTCCTTCTGATAATGATTCCTATATATATTTTCATGAATCGGGACACAGGTGTTATGCTCAAGGCTGAAAATCGTGCACTTTCTGAAAAAAATGATGTACCCTTAAAAAAATTTCCGAAAAACAATGGGGAAAATTCCGATCTGCAGACTCCGACTGCTGACAAATGTCGGTGGTACAACGCTGTTCTCCCCATAGCTTTAATGATAACCTCAACAGTGGCGGGAATTATTATAAGCGGAATATCAAACACAGCTTCCTCGGCAAAAAATTTTTCGGAAATAGTAGGAGCAGCAAACTCTTTCGATGTTTTAATATGGGGAACTCTGATATCCACTGTTTTTTCTATTCTCCTGATAAGTGTTCAAAAAATTCTGACCCTTGAAGAGATCATGTCGGCTTGGATTAAAGGTGTCAAATCCATGATGACCGCCATGCTAATTCTCGCCATGGCATGGGGACTCAGCATTGTCACTGAGGAGCTGGGAACAGCGGCATGGATATCTGAAATTCTTTCGGATAAACTACCCGTATTCATACTTCCGGCACTTGTTTTTTTAATAGCCGGAGTAACCAGTTTTGCCACAGGATCTTCTTGGGGAAGCATGGCCATACTCTTTCCCACCGCCATACCTACAATGCAAGCAATGGGAACAGCACAGGGAACAGAGATTGAAATTATGGCCGTAATAACATACGCAACTGTAGGCTCAATTCTAACAGGCTCCATTCTCGGAGACCACTGTTCTCCCATATCAGATACAACCATAATGGCAAGCATGGCGTGTCGGATTAATCACATTGAACATGTCCGGACTCAGCTTCCCTACGCCGCTGTTCTGGGTATAATTTCTCTTTTTGCAGGTTATATTCCTGCAGGTTTTGGAGCAAACCCCTATATGCTTATTATAATTCAGGTAATCATTGCCATACTGATTCTTTATTTCATTGGAAAAAAACCCGAGGAGATCTCCCATGATTGATATGATTCCCCCGGCATTTATGCTTTTTTTAATAATTTTAACTTCCTGCACAAAAACAGACGAAAAATCTGAAACTCTTCAATCTCCCGAAAAGAGATCTGAAAAAATATCTCTGACAGAATCCCATGCTGAAAAACTTGTTAAAATATCTCTGTCCTGCGTAAATAAACACTATCCCTACAAGCCGGGACACACACATATGAATAAAGATGACGCAAAACCTCATACAAGTAAAACTCCGGTTTTTTCAGGCTGCTTTGACTGGCATTCAGCCGTTCATGGTCACTGGACAATGACCGTTATCCTCAAAAAATATCCCGAAATGAAAAAAGCCGGAGAAATAAGAAAAATTCTTAACACTCAGTTCACAGTTGAAAAGATGAAAAAAGAAGAAGAGTTTTTCAATACCGAACTTAATCAGAATTTTGAACGCCCCTATGGCTGGGCATGGTATCTGAGACTTTACTCAGAAGTATACTCTTTCGATGATTCCGATGCTGTGAAATGGGAAAAAGTACTTCGTCCACTTGCAAAAACACTGGCAGAAAAAACGGGGCATTTTCTCAACAAACTTTCCGTTCCGGTTCGCAACGGAACTCATACCAATACAGCTTTTGCATTGAATCACATATTTGATTACGCGGAAACGGTAAATGATGAAAAACTCAAAGGGATCATAAAAAAACGCTCCGTGGATTTTTATATGTCGGATAGAAACTGCCCTGTTGAATATGAGCCGTCGGGATTTGATTTTATATCTCCATGTCTTGCTGAAGCTGATCTCATGAGAAAAGTTCTGCCTGAAAAGAAATTTTTAAAATGGATTGAAAAATTTCTTCCCTCTCCGGAAACCGAATCTTTTAAATCCATAAGGAATCCTCCGGCGATACATGACCCGGAAGATTATCACATGGGGCATCTCATAGGTCTAATGTTTCATCGGTCATGGACTTTACAGAACATCGCATCTTCTTTCCCCGACAAAGACCCGAGAAAATTTCTCTATGAAGAAATTGCAAACAGTCATAGAAAATCAGGTCTTACGCTTATGGATGAAGCCGGCTACGGAGGGTCACACTGGCTGGCCAGTTTCGCAGTTTTCATGTTTACGCGTCAATAAGAAAAAACAAATCAGGTTCATTTCAGCATGAAAAGTTGAATACAAAACAACTGCAACTATAATATATATAATGCGAATCGTTTGATTCAGGCATAGCTTATTTCAAAACAACAGGGAGGTTTTCATGCTTATTGATTTAGTAAAAAAAGCTCGCTCTCACAGGCGTTTTCATGAAAAAGTGAGACTTTCCAATGAGTTTATGAGAGATCTCATTGAATATGCACGATTTTCACCCTCCGGTATGAACAAACAGCCCATAAGATTTATTCTTTCAAACAATTTTGATAAAAATGAAAAAGTTTTTTCCACTCTCTCATGGGCTGCTGAACTTCGGGACTGGGACGGCCCTGAAAAAGGTCAGCGTCCCGCTGGGTACATAATAATTGTAAGAGATACAAATATTGTGAAAAATCAAAATGCCGACGGAGCCATTATGATGCAGTCCATTTTTCTCGCCGCAGCAGAAAAAGATATTGCCGGATGTATGCTTGCATCGGTAGACCGTAAAAAACTTCGTAAAATTATGAATATTCCAGAACATTATGAAATTGAATATGTTCTTGCACTCGGCAAATCGGCAGAAACCGTTATTGTTGATGACTATCCCCCCAAAGGAGATCTCCGATACTACAGGGACAAAGATTACAATCATCATGTTCCTAAAAGACAGGTTGACGAACTGATTCTCAAGTGTTGTGACAGAGAAAACTCATGAAAATAATTTCTGACGGATTTATTCCAGCGGGGTTTTTATCAGGTAAAGACGCTGTATTGCAAACCTCTGAATCCCTTAAAGCTGTTTGTGAATTTTCAGACGCCTCCTTTTCACGAATACTTTTTCCAAAACAAATTCACAGCAATATAATTCTTGAAGACAAAGAAGGAGAAGGTGACGGCATAATAACTTCCACTCCCGGAACTTGTGCATGTATAAAAACAGCAGATTGTTTTTCTGTTGCTGCTGCCGACACGCCAAACAATGTTTTCGGGATTTTTCATAGCGGATGGAGAGGAACTTTAAAAAATATAGTGGGGGAAGGCATCTCCGCTATGAAAAAACACGGTGCTTCAGAGATCAATGCTGTTATTTTTCCGGGAATAGAAAAATGCTGCTTTGAAATAGGCTCCGAACTTGTTCCTGTTTTCAAAAAAAACAAAATACCTGTTGAGAAAAAGAGAAATCAACTGTTTGCAGACATTAAAAGCTGCATAAAAAACCAACTTGAAAAAAGCGGTGTAAAAAACATAAAAGATCTCTCCGTGTGTACCTGCTGCAATGAAAAATTTTATTCATACCGCAGAAACGGAACATCCAAACGCTACCTATCTTTTATCATCTGTCCCGGATAAAATAATGACAGAAAAAACCGACCGAAAAATTTCTGTTCTTCATATAAGCAAGACATTTTCAACAGGCGGAGCCGGTTTCTTCGCAAAAGATTTATCCGGGGAACTTCAAAATCATGGAGTGGATTCCCTTATGGCAGCGGCAAAAACATCCAAAGAATCTGATATTATAACTCTAAGAAACAGAACTGCCTGGATTTTTGAAGAAATTCTCGACCGATTCACTCGTTTTTTTGGATATCAGTACCCGTATTTTCCCTTTTCAAAAGCTTCTATTGAATCCTGTGTTAAAAAACTCTCACCGGACATTGTTCATCTTCATAATATTCACTCCGGTTTTTTTCCTTTTTCATTGCTGGAAAAACTTGCTGAAAAAGCTTTAATAGTATGGACAATACACGACATGTGGCCTTTTACAGGGCATTGTGCCGTTCCCGGACAATGCAGTGAGTGGGAAAAATTCTGCAAAAAATGCCCCGATCTGAAAAAATACCCCTCCACAGGTATAAACAGAGCAAAAAAACACATAAACAGAAAAGCTCAGTTATATGAAAAAATCTCAGACAGAATAACCTTCATTTTTCCTTCTGAAGATGTACACATGAAATATCAATCAAAAGATAAAATTTTCAGTAATTTAAAAACAACTGTCATATTTAACGGCATAAAAAACTCCGTATTTCAAGCTGTTTCACAGAAAGAAGCCCGTAAAAAACTTTCTCTCCCCCGTAACAGATTTCTTTTTCTTTTTACAGCGGAACACCTTTCCCTTAAAACAAAGGGAGGCCATGATTTGGAAAAAATAATAAAATATATAACTCAAAAGACTCATATAAAAACAGCTGTTTTAACCGCAGGGAAACAATCTGTAAAATATTCCGGCATGGAGACTTTTCACATGGGATATATGCCGCGAAAACTCATGAAATATGTTTATTCAGCAGCAGACATAATGATAACACCGTCCTACGGAGAATGTTTTGGTCTCACGATTCTTGAGGCTGTTTTCTGCGGATTACCTGTTACAGGCTACTCCACTGGCATATTACCCGAACTTCTTGGACCGGAAAATCAAGCACCTGTCGGAGAAGTCAGAGAGCTTGCTGAAAAAACATTTTCCATTATAAAACAGAAAGATTATCAGTATAAACTCAGACCTCTCATAAAAAAATTCTCGCTGGAAAAATGTGCTGAAAACTATAAAAATCTTTACGAAAAGATACTGTACTAATCGGAATCTGGAGTGCCGGAAAAGTACTCCATGAGACAAATTGCCATAAAACCTGTTAAAGCAAGCCCCAAAGCAAGAAGAACGGAGGTGTTGAATGTCTCCGGAAAAACATTTATTTCCTTCAGTATATACTCTTTGTTTCTTATTGTAACTGTCTCAAGAGTTTCTTTCCAGGGCCATATTTTTCTCAGACTTCCGGCGAGAAGTCCGGTTAAAAAAGCAAGGGTGCCGTTACGCCATTTATTGAGAAGCCATTTTAAAATACGGGCAAAAAGTGTTATTCCGGCTGCACAACCTGCACAAAAAACAATAATTACAAGCATATTTTCTATGTTGAAAGGATTTTTCAAAGCACTTGTTATATACGCATACTTTCCAAGAATAAGAAGAATAAAAGCTCCACTTATACCCGGAAGAATCATAGCACATATAGCAATAAATCCGCTGAGAAATATAAACCAGTGAGCGGTAGGAGTCTTCACCGGAATCATCGACACAAAAAACCAGGCAGACGCTGTTCCCGCAATAAAAAACAAAAAAGGCATCCTGAAAAAACTTTCAACACGACGCCCCACAGCAAAAACAGATGCGGCTATAAGTCCGAAAAAAAGACTCCATGTGTGAACAGGATGGTTGGTCAAAAGATAGTTCATTAATCTTGCCAGCGATACAATGGCAACAGAAACTCCCAGAAAAACAGAAAAAATAAAACGGATATGTATCCTTGAAAGAGCGGCCGCAAATTTTCCCGTAAAAAAAAGACGAAGCGTTTCAATGTCAAAAGATTTTATGGCCGCCAGCAAATCTTCGTAAATTCCGGTTATAAGAGCTATCGTCCCGCCTGAAACTCCGGGTATAATATCTGCCCCACCCATTGCAAGACCCTTGAAAAAAAGTTTTAAAACATCTCTCATGTTACGGGGTCCCGGAGATATGAAAAATGCTTTTTTAAGCTGTTTTTTCATTCCAGATTCCTGAGAGCATCCAGAAGCTCCATATCTGCAAAAGAGTATTTAACAGGTGTCACACTGATATGACCTTCTATAACGGCTCTGCAATCACTGCCCGAAAAATTATCAAGATTTCTCTGGTTACCGCCGATCCAGTAATAAACACCTCCCCGAGGATCTCTTCTTTCTATTATATCGCCTCCGTAATTCCTTTCACCGGGAAATGTCCATGATATGACTTTTTCAGGATTGTCGAGTGCGGAAACCGGAATATTCACATTAAAAAGCCATGGTTCACTTTTTTTTCGGATTTTATCCATGGATTTTTCTATAAAAGGAAGAATTTCTTCTGCAAACAAAACGGCAGCAGTATTAAAATTCTTTTTTGTAAAACTTCCCGGCCTGTCCGCAAAAAGAGATACGGCTATGGCGGAAAAACCGTGAGATACAGCTTCAGCGGCTGCCTCAAATGTTCCGCTGTAGGGAAGATCCGTACCTAAATTTCCACCTTTGTTTATACCTGAAACAACAAGGTCGGGTAGATTATCTTTCATATTGTAAAGTCCCATTATAACAGAATCAACAGGAGTACCGTCCACAGAATAAGCATTATCTCCGTGACAACGAACTCTTAAAGGTTTAGTCAATGTTATGGAACGACCTGAAC
>JAWOGE010000202.1:0-5321 GCA_046497165.1 bacterium
GCGAGCTATGATAGACGATAAAAGCAAGTAAATATCGGTGGTTAGACAGTGTGAGTTTCTCGGGCTTTTAAAAAATTTACAGACATTCTTGAAGATCACGAAATTAAAATAAGCATGGATGGAAAAGGCAGAGCAATTGATAACATTTACATTGAAAGATTGTGGAGAACAGTCAAGTATGAGGAAATACTTCTTAATACTTACAGTTCAGTTCCCGGGCTGAAAAAAGAGCTTGAAAAGTATTTCCGTTTTTACAATTACAGAAGAGATCACTCATCTCTTGATTACAAAACACCTTGGGAAATTTACACCTGAATCGTTCGATTCTGAGTTAGAAAACATGGGAAAGAATTCTGATTCAGAAGAGTTACACAAAATCTGAGGTTCACCCGGAGGTTAATCGGCGATTTTCAGGTTTAAACTATTTATACAGGAGAAACCGATGAAACAGGTCATACAATCTTTCCGAACAGGCGAACTTGAAGTTGCGGAGGTTCCTCTTCCTCAGTGCGGTATCGGAATGATAAGAGTTCAGATACATAATTCTCTTATTTCTGCTGGAACAGAAAAAATGCTGGTAGAGTTCTCAAGGAAATCCCTTATTTCCAAGGCAAAGGATAGGCCGGATCTGGTCAAACAGGTTGTTCGTAAAATTGGCAGGGAAGGGCTTGTACCTACATTGAAAAAGGTTTTTAATAAGTTGGATTCTCCCATACCTCTCGGGTATTCAGCTGCGGGAATTGTGACAGATGTTGCTGATGATGTTACCGCTTTCAGCCCGGGAGATCGTGTTGCTGTCGCCGGTGCGGGTTATGCCAATCATGCTGAATTTGTTACTGTACCTGTCAATCTTGCTGTTTCTGTACCGGAAAGTGTTCCGTTTTCTTCTGCCTGTTATGCAACAGTGGCTTCAATAGGTCTGCAGGGAATTCGTCGTGCTTCTCCCGAACTTGGTGAGTGTGTGGTGGTTCTCGGTCTTGGATTGATAGGGCAGCTTACGGTAATGATGCTTAAAGCGGCAGGTTGTAAGGTAATAGGATATGATCCTGACAGCTCTAAAATAGATACAGCACTCAAATCGGGAGCAGATTCGGCTTTTCATGAAAATCCCGAAGAGCATGTGCTCAATATTACGGAAGGTTTCGGAGCCGACAGTGTTATAATTACAGCTTCAGCTCCCTCTAACGGACCTCTTGTTATGGCCGGAGAGCTTGTGAAAGAAAAAGGGACAGTTGTGATGGTGGGGATGATGCCCATTGAGATTCCTCGCGATCTTTATTACAGAAAAGAACTGACATTCAGTATGGCTACCTCATACGGGCCCGGTAGATATGATTCTACATATGAGGAGGGCGGAATAGATTATCCGTTTCCTTTTGTGAGGTGGACAGAGCAGAGAAATATGAAAGCAGTTGTGGAGATGCTGGAAAGTGGCTCTCTGAATACAAAGCATATCAGTACACATAAATTTCTGATCGATGATGCTCCAGAAGCTTATGATATGATAGAGAAGGGCAGTGAATCTTATATGGGTATTATTCTTGATTATCCTTGTAAAAAAGATAAAAATGTCTCTGAATCTAAAAATGTCATAATAAGAAAAGAAATAAAAAAAGTTCCCGGAAAAATAAAAACGGGTTTTGTTGGCTGCGGTAATTTTGCAGGGGCTGTACTCATACCGTCTTTTCTGAAAAACAAAGAGATACATCCAAGGGCTATTGTCAGTGGAGGAGGTTACAACGCTTTGACATCAGGTCGGAAATTTGACACGGATATTGTCTGCGGCAGCATGGAAGAGATGATTGAAAAAGGAGAGGTGGATGCAATTGTTATATCCACAAGGCATAGTCTGCATGCTCAACAGGTTGTAAAAGCTCTTGAAGCCGGTATCCATGTTTTTGTTGAAAAACCTCTCGCTCTTAATCAGGCTGAGTTGACCGATGTAAAAAAAGCTATAAACTCTTCTGATGCAGTTCTTCAGGTCGGTTACAACAGAAGATTTTCTCCCATGTCAAAAAAAATACGGGATGCAGTGGAGAGAGAAAAAGCACCTCTTATGGTGGAATATTCAGTAAATGCAGGTTTTATTCCCGATGATTCATGGCTTCATGACCCACTTGTGGGGGGAGGGCGGATAAAAGGAGAGGTCTGGCATTTTATTGATCTCATAAGTTTTTTGTGTAATTCAAAAGTCAGTTCCGTTCAGGGTGTTTCAATTTCTGCCAATGGTTCGCATTTCCGAAAAGATGACAATGTGATTATTCTTCTGGAATATGAAAACGGTTCAACAGGCTCCATATCTTATCATGCGATGGGTTCTTCCGTTCCGGAAAAGGAGAGAGTTTCTGCGGCATCCGGTTCTGTATCAGCTGTTCTAAAAGATTTTCGTTCCCTGGATATTTATACGGAAAAAAAGAAGAAGTTTAAAAAAATGTCTCAGGAAAAGGGATTCCTCCAGGAGGTGGATGCTTTTGTTAACTCCATAAAAAAAGGGAATCCGGCCATATCTGCAGAATCTCTTTTTAACACTTCCATAGCGTCCATATATGCTGAAAAAAGTATAAAAACAAAAAAGCGTTTTTTAATTCATTGATTCTGTAATGCGTGAACGGACTTTGTTCGATATGGCCTCATAACTGTAATCTTCAGGGTATACCGGAGTAAGAAAAGATACCGAAAGCCTGCGAAAAATTGCGGGCAATTTTTTATGTTTCGGAAAAGCATTGAATGTTCCGTCAATGGCAACAGGAATAACAGGAATTTCAAGTTCTTTTGCAAGTATGGAAAATGTTTCTCTGAACTCTTTGACATCTCCGTGGGGTGAGCGTGTACCTTCCGGAAAAATAACCATATTTCCACCTTCTTTAAGCACTTTGGCCATTTTTTGAATGGAGCTTTTCAAGGTTCGTGAAGTACTCATGAGTATTACATTGCTGTTTCCGGCAGCCCATTTTTTTAATTTTCCCTGAAAATGTTTTTCTTTGGCAAAAAAATAAGTTTTTCGTCTCAACGAGTGGGGGAGGGTGCTGTTTAAAAGAAAAGCATCAATAAAACTCTGGTGATTTGCGGCAAAAATCACAGGTCTTTTTTTAAGAATATTGTTTCTGCCTTTTACCTGTGTTTTAAAAAAAAGATTGAATCCAATTTTTAAAATTATGGATGATGTGAGATGAAAAAGACCTGATTTAGGAATTTTTTCGTGGTGTTCCTCTTTAAGAACTTCGTACCAGTTTACAGCTTTTTTTTCAACATACTCTTTCTTTTCCTTTAGAAAAGCGGATAGTTTTCTCACTGTGGGATATTCTCCGAACTCTTTTTCGCCTATTTCAAGTCCAAATGTATTTTTTATAAAGGATTGCAGTTTGACTTTTTCCAAAGAATCCATTCCTATGTCTATTTCAATGTGATCATCGGGAAAAACCGGCTCCTCCGTGCGCTCGGAAAGAAACTCTCTTACAATATCATACTCTTCATACTGAGGTTCGTCGATTACTTTTTCAGCTCTTTTTTTGTTTGAAATCATTCCGGGTATTTCGTGTCTTTTAAGTTTTTCAAGTCTGGTTCTCGGAAGCGGTTTGTAAATCAGGTGAAATCTCTGAATACGCCGGTAAGACGGCACTGAAGTGTTATATGGATCTATAATTTCCCACTTAACGGTATCCTCAATGTTCTGGAGATGTTTTTTGCGTATCTCTTTCATGTCCGGTCGTATTACAGCGAGCAAAAGACCTTCGTGATACAAAACAGCAACCTCTTCAAGAAGTCCGGTCATTGACATGATTTTTTCTTCCATGGCAAGGGGATTTATATTTTTGCCGTTTGAAGTCACAATCATCTCTTTTTTTCTACCG
Source organism: bacterium (assembly GCA_046497165.1). Lineage (GTDB taxonomy): Bacteria > UBP6 > UBA1177 > UBA1177 > JAWOGE01 > JAWOGE01. The sequence continues at coordinate 3,852 of JAWOGE010000202.1, forward strand.
GTTATAAAAATGTTTCCCTTTTCGTCAAAACGGGCAAGGTCTCCGGTGTGAAGCCAGCCGTTACGAATGACTTCGGCGGTTTTTTCAGGAGAGTTATAATAGCCTTTCATCACATGGGGACCCTTTACGAGAACCTCACCGTTTTCGAGTTTGACCGAATTGTCAAAGAGAGGTCTACCCACCGAGCCTCTGACATATTCATCCATTCTGGGAAAACTTATCATCGGGGCTGTTTCAGTTGTGCCGTAGCCCTCTATTATATTAAATCCCAAGGTGGTGAAAAAATCAGAAGTGTTTTCATCAAGTTTTGCACCTCCCGATATAAGAAACTTTATGTGACCTCCAAAAGCATGATGAATCTTTTTAAATAGTTTCCTGGAGAGAAAAGGAGATGAAAGTACAGAGGCGATGTGCAGCATGGTGTTTGCCGGAATACTTTTTTGTATTTTCTTTTTAAGTGCGTTTTTAAGAAGTTCATAAAAACGAGGTACACCTATGATAATGGTAACTTTACCGTCATTTAAAGTTTTTATAATATCCTCTGTTTCCATGGAAGGGGAAAGGGCTACAGTTCCTCCGGAAAAAAGAGGAGCCAGAAGAGATCCCATTAGAGGATATACATGATGTAAAGGCAGAAAAGCCAGAGTGCGGGTTTCAGCATTGAAAAAAGGCACCTCTTCGGTTACAGCTTTTATGTTTGCAGAAAGATTTCTGAAGGAGAGCATTACACCCTTTGGAAGGCCCGTTGTTCCCGATGTATAGATTATAACAGCAGTTTCATTGGTATCCTTCATTTTAATAACAGGTTTTTCAACCTCTTCTTCTGTCTGATCTTCTTTTGTTATTTTTTTTATTTCAGGCCTGTAGCCGTCTTTTAAAGTATCCACAGCTTTTTTCAAAGTTTCTTCTGTTTTTTCCGAGAAAAAAACTATTTCCGGCCTGCAATCCGAAAGAATATGAGCTACTTCTGATGCAGAGGAAAGAAAATCGATGGGAACAGCCACAGAGTTCCTTGCCCATGTTGCAAAAAATATGTATGTCCACTGAAGAGAGTTTTCAGCAAACAAAGCAACTTTTTTCGTGTTCTTCGGTATCTCTTTTGAAAAGATAGCCACTTTTCCCATAAACTGAGAATATGAAAGGCGTGTGTTTCCGCTTATTACAGCAGTTTTTTCCGATGAATTCAGTTGCATATTGAACTCCCTAATAAAATTTAATGAAAAACAGGAAGCACCATATTTACGATACATAACAGACCGTATAAGTAAATTTTTTATTTAACTCAAGATTTTTCAGTTATGCTCAAATATAACATTCTCTTTTGCAATTTTACCCACCTCTAATTTACAGGAGCCAGTAAAAGTTAATCGTGCATAAACCGAATAAATTCATTTTATCCGATATCTTATGAGATTAAAGTGTTTTTTTAAGTTCTTTTATTTTTTCTTCATCAATCATATTTACCGGAAT
>JAWOGE010000317.1:0-6200 GCA_046497165.1 bacterium
GGAGAAGCTGTTAAGCAGATTGATACTTTTCTTGCCGATATGGTTGATGATAATCTCGGAAGCGTCAGGGGAAAATACCGTCCTGACGACGATGTTAAACAGAAATGTGTTCAACTCGGTAAAAAAATAGCAGAGGCTGTAAAGTCTCATCTATGTGATGATGACAAAAATTCTGACAATTAGAAAAAGGAGAAGAAAATGCAGAAGTATGTATGTGATGTTTGTGGATGGGTTTATGATCCGAAAGAAGGCGATCCTGACAACGGCATAGAGCCCGGTACACCATTTGAAAAACTTCCCGATGATTATATGTGTCCTGTCTGCGGTGCAGGAAAAGAGGATTTTTCTCCCGTAGATTGAGTTCAAACAGAAACTCTTATTATAATTATCAACAACAATCAGATTTTTAGATAAAATTATTTTCACATCGCTCTGTGACTTTTATATAAAAATTGGACAAGGCTGTTTATACGGCTAATATTGAGATGGTTTTTTTAATGAGGAGCTTTTTTTGAATATTGGAAAAAAGTTAACAGGCGGCCATTTTCTGGCACTATCTTTTTTTATTCTTATTATTGTGGGAATGCTCTTGTTAAAACTACCTGCTTCATCTCACACAGGAACAAGCTGGACAGATGCACTTTTTACCGCTACTTCTGCTGTCTGTGTAACCGGACTTATTGTTGTCGACACACCTGTTCACTTCACATTTTTCGGTCAGATGGTGATTCTTGTACTTATCCAGTTCGGCGGAATAGGGATAATGACTTTTGCGGCCTATTTTATTTTTATTTTCAACAAAAAACTTTCTCTTTCCAACAGAATTATGATGGAAAGCTCTTTTGTTCAGGGATCCAGTCAGATCAAACTTTCCGGACTTCTTAAATTTATAGTGAAATATACCTTTATTTTTGAAGCTGCCGGAGTAGTATCTTTTATGCTTTTTCTAAATGAGGCTAACTTTGGGAAAAGATTTTATTTTTCTGTATTTCACGCTGTTTCAGCGTTCTGCAATGCGGGGTTCTCCACATATTCCGACAGTCTGATGACCTACAATGACAATGTAGCTGTGAACATAACAACAATGATGCTCATAATAGCCGGAGGAATAGGATTTCTCGTGGCTTTCGAAATCAGATCAAAAATCACAGAAATTTTATTTAAAAGAAGAAAGATCAAAAAATTCAAAAATTATTATACATTTTCTCTGCACACATGGCTTGTGCTTTTAACAAGCGGCATCCTGATTTTTTCCGGAGCAATTTTAATATATTTCATTGAGCTGTATTCAGGGTCAGGTACAACATACATGCAATCTCTTTTTCAATCTGTTACAGCGAGAACTGCCGGTTTCAACACCATCGACATTTCAACACTTAATAAGGGTACTCAGATGATTATCGTTGCACTAATGTTCATAGGCGGTTCTCCGGGATCCGCTGCAGGAGGTATAAAAACAACAACATTTGCTATAATTGTTTCGATGATGCTTATGGGAAGAAACAACTTTGAGGATCTTGTAATAAGAAACAGACAGCTGACAAAAAGAACTGTTTTTCAGGCACTCACCGTTTTCACTTTTGCCTTTGTAATAGTTTTTGCAACTGTTATTCTTATTATGATTTTTGATTCTCAGCATGCAGGAATTTCTATTATTTTCGAATCCGTATCAGCTTTCGGAACCGTCGGACTTTCCACAGGAATAACATCGGAACTTAATATGGTTTCTAAATTTGTCATAACTTTTACAATGTTCTGCGGCAGAGTGGGTCCGCTGACAATTTTTTCGATATTTCTTATTAAAACCAAAACCACTGAGGTTTACGCTTCAGATAGAGTGCTGACAGGATGATTCAGGAGGTTTAAATGTTTGTAAAAAAAAGAAAAAAAACAGCAGTTGTTATCGGACTGGGTGAATTCGGTCTTCACCTGGCTTTAAATCTGTCAGATATGAATTGTGACTGTATCGTTGCCGACAGGAACAGCGTTCGCATAGAATCCATTAAAAATTATGTAATGAGAGCTGTCATCATCGATGTTACACAAAAAGAATCTTTAGCCCGCATAGTACCTTCAGAAGTTGATTTCGTAGTGGTGTCTCTGGGGAATGTTGAAGCTTCGGTGATGGCTGTTCTTCAACTGAAAGATCTCGGAATAAAAGATATCTGGATAAAAGCTGCCTCAGAAGAACATGAAAGAATACTCAGAATGATGGGGTTTGAAAATATAATTTTCCCGGAAAAGGAAACAGGAAAAAGATTTGCTACAAAGATTCTTAGCAACAACCTTCTTGATTTTCTTCCCCTCAGTGATGACTATTCCGTTGCTGAGCTGCACCCTTTGGAAAATATGGAAGACAAAACTTTAAAGGAAATTGATTTCAGAAAAGTTCACAATCTTTCGGTGATTGCCATAAAGAAAAAGAACTCCGGCAAGATGATAATAATGCCCGGTCCTGATAAGGCTTTGAACCCATCCGACACCCTGATTGTTCTGGGTAAAAGTGAAAGCATAGACAAATACAATATGAAAAAAAAATGAGTTTGAATTATACTGGACATAAACAGGTCAAAAAAGTTGAATTTACCCTGATGTTTTGCTATAGTATATTGAATTTTATTTTTCAGGGTTTGTTATGAAACAATTTCTTATGTTAGTTGTTCTTCTAATGAGTTTTCATATGCTTTCAGGGAAAGAAAAAAAAACAGGGTTTAAACCGCCTGAAAAGCGTCGTGTAGGAATAGGAGTTTTGCTCGGGGAACCAACCGCTTTATCCTTCAGATACGATATGGGCAGGGTTCACAGAATAGATTTTGCAGCGGCATGGTCTCTCTATAACAGACGAACTTTTTATCTTCATTCAGATTACCTTTTTAAATGGAAAAACATTGTTGAAATACCTGAAGGTGACACCGTTATATACACCGGAGGCGGTATAAGACTGGGAGGAACAGAAAATTACAACAGAAGTGCTGTGATTTACGATACAGATGACGACATGCGTCTTCTGCTCGGAGTTCGTGCACCGGGAGGCTTTGCATACGAAATAAACAATTTTCCCCTTGAAGTTCTTCTTGAAGCTGCAATTGTAGTGGATATTCTGCCGCATGTAAGAGCGGGTTTTAATCTGGCCCTCGGATTGAGATTCTGTTTTTAATTATACTTATCCTTAAAATTAATTTGAAAAACTCTTTTCCATACATTAGTATCATTTCTGTACGCTAATTGTATTTTTAAGGAGTCTTTTTATGAAAGGTATTATTCTTGCCGGTGGTCGGGGAACCCGTCTTTATCCCTCTACTACCGTTGTTTGCAAACAGCTGTTGCCTGTTTACGACAAGCCGATGATCTATTATCCTTTATCGACTTTAATGCTTGCCGATTGCAGAGAAATTCTCATAATCTCCAATGCTTCTGACATACCTTTTTTTAAAAAACTTCTCGGTGACGGTTCTCAGCTGGGCATATCACTGGAATATGCTGTACAAGAAGAACCCCGGGGGATTGCAGAAGCCTTTATAATCGGAGAATCTTTCATAGGAAATGATGATGTGGCTTTTATTCTGGGGGACAATATATTTTACGGCAACAGTATGCAGAAAATTCTTTCGGGAGGAAGATTGGAAAATCCCGGGGCTACAATATATGCCTACAGAGTTACAAATCCTGAAGATTTCGGCGTGGTTGAATTTGACAGAAACCAAAAAGTTCTTTCTCTGGAAGAAAAGCCGGAAAACCCAAAATCCAGCTATGCGGTAGCGGGTCTTTATTTTTACAAAAGTGATGTGGTTGATCTTGCAAAAAATTTGAATCCATCTTCACGGGGAGAGCTGGAGATAACAGATATAAACAAACTGTATCTTCAGAAGGGTAATTTGAGAGTTCAGCTTCTCGGCCGGGGATTCGCCTGGCTGGATACCGGAACTCCCGATGCTCTTGCTGAAGCGGCAATATTTATAAAAACCGTCGAAGACAGACAGGGATTGAAAATAGGATGTATAGAAGAGATTGCATTCAGAAAAAAATTCATAACAGACCGTCAGCTTAAAAAACTTGCCCTGCCTGTTAAAAACAAAAATTATCGAAACTATCTTATGGGCATAGTGGAGGAAAAGTATTGAAAAACACAAAAAAACGCAGAATTTCCAATATCCTTGTTACGGGCGGTTGCGGTTTTATAGGAAGTAATTTTATCAGATATCTTTTCTCAAGAGATGATTTCAAAGGGAAAATCATCAATCTGGATCTTTTGACTTATGCCGCAAGTCCTTTAAATCTTTCTGATATTGAAAAACAACATGGTAAAAAGAGATATTTTTTCACAAAGGGAGACATCTGCGACAGCAAGCTCATTGAAAAGATATTCAGCGATTACTCAATCGATACAGTTGTGAATTTTGCCGCCGAATCACATGTTGACAGATCCATTCTCGGACCTGCTGAATTTGTTAGAACAAATATTCAGGGAACTTTCAATCTTCTTGATACATTCAGAAGATATTCAGCTGAAAAATCCGGAACACTTTTTCACCATGTGTCCACCGATGAAGTTTATGGATCTTTGGGAAAAAGCGGAGAGTTTTTTGAAGACACACCTTATGATCCGAGAAGCCCCTACTCTGCCTCTAAAGCATCTTCGGATCATCTTGTTAAAGCTTATCATCATACATACGAACTGCCCGTAACAATTTCAAATTGCTCAAACAACTACGGACCTTATCAATTTCCTGAGAAACTTATTCCCCTGATGATATGCAATATGATACAGGAAAAACCCCTTCCCGTATATGGAGATGGTAAAAACATTCGTGACTGGCTCTATGTTACAGACCATTGTGAAGGCATAATTTCTGTTCTGACCGAAGGAAGATGCGGAGAAACATACAACATAGGAGGCGAAACAGAAAAAGAAAACATCGCACTCGTTGAAACCCTCTGTGAATTCATGGCTGAATTTTCTGAAAAACCCATCGATTATTACAAAAAACTTATTACTTTTGTTCCGGATCGCCCGGGACACGACAGAAGGTACGCCATAAATTGTGATAAACTAAAAAAAGAAACCGGCTGGAAACAGTGCCACAATTTTGAAGCCGGTCTTGAAAAAACAGTCCGCTGGTATCTCAACTCAGAAAAATGGCTTGAAAAAGTAATGGATAAAACCTATCAAAAATGGATAAAAAGTCATTATGAAAAAAGACAATAAAAAGGAGTCAACAATGATGATTGTTCCTTACAACAAACCTCATATTCCTGAAAACGCATTGAAATATATGGAAAAAGTTATTGAAAACCGTAAATTTTCCGGAGACGGACTTTTTACAAAAAAATGTCATGAATGGTTCAATTCAACTTTTGGAGTGAAAAAGTCTCTCCTTACAACTTCGTGTACACATGCGATTGAAATCGCTTCGCTTCTTACCGACATTAAACCCGGCGATGAGGTGATAATGCCCTCTTTTACTTTTGTTTCAACTGCCAACGCTTTTGTTCTACGGGGAGCTGAAATAGTATTCGTTGACATACGCCCGGATACAATGAACATGGATGAAAATCTCATTGAACAGGCTCTGAGCAAAAAAACAAAAATAATAGTTCCCGTACATTATGCGGGAGTAAGTTGTGAAATGGACAAAATAAATGAAATTGCATCCGCAAATGATCTTTTTGTGGTTGAAGATGCCGCACAGGCTATGATGTCCACCTATAAAAACAGATATCCCGGAACTCTCGGAGATATGGGATGTTACAGTTTTCATGAAACAAAAAACTATAACGCAGGCGAAGGCGGAGCAATACTTTTAAATAAAAATAAATTTTTTGAAAAAGCAGAAATAATAAGAGAAAAAGGTACGGACAGGGCTAAATTCTTCAGAGGAGAAACGGATAAATACAGTTGGGTGGACATGGGCTCCTCCTATCTTCCATCGGAATTCAACGCGGCTTTTTTGTATCCTCAGCTTGAAAAATCTCAACAGATCAATATCCAAAGACGCCGACTGTGGGAAAATTATAAAAAAGCTTTTCTCTGTCTTGAAGAAAAATACGGCGTAAAACTCCCCTGCGTCCCCGAACACTGCTCTCACAACGGACATATTTTTTACCTTGTAATGCGTTCAGAAGAGCAAAGAGAGTCCTATATCCGACACATGAAAAACGCCGGGATACAGACAACTTTTCATTATGTTCCTCTGCACAGC
>JAWOGE010000040.1:0-11358 GCA_046497165.1 bacterium
ATTTTTGAAAACATATTCATAGTACGCGACCATAATTTTTCCAAAGAAACAACTGAGAAAAAAAAGAGCACTGTAAATGAAATTATGAAAGTTTTTTCTGTGTTTGAACATGCAGATAAAAAGCCTGCGGAGATTGATCATATAAATCTGTTTATATTTAAAATGATTCGTGCTGTTATGATTCCCGAAACTCCTCTTATAATAGAAGCTCCATTTTCACAGTTACAGGAAAATTGTGTCGGGAAACTTTTCAAATGGATAGATTATCTTGACAGATTCATTATATCATGCGATATTTTAGAGTACAGGTATAACAGAGGTATCTACGGTAAAAATCATGCAGAATGACTCACTTGCTTTAAAAGTCGGATTATTTGTTCTCACAGTGTTTGCACTTTTCATAACCGGCATTGTTTTTCTCGGTTTTGAAAAACAACTTTTCACCCCCACCTACAGTTACACTCTTTCAGCTCGATCAGGAATAGGCTTCAATCGGGGAATGCCTGTGCTTTTTTCAGGTTTTGAAATAGGTTCTGTTGAAAATATAAGGCTTTCTGACAATGGACGCGTTCTCATAGATATAAAAATCTCTTCAGAACACAGGAAATGGATTAGAGACAACAGCGTCTTCATCATGGAAAAACCGCTCATAGGTCAACCTCGTATAATTGTGGAAACAAAGGAGATGAACGCTCCTCTGCTCTCTTCGGATTCAATAAACAATATAAGTATTGTGGATGATATAAACGAAGTTATCAGAAAAGCTGATCCCGTGCTGAAAAAGATAACGGATATAGCTGACAATCTTACGGAAATAACCGATGTCGACAGTGACCTCAGAAAAGGCATTTCCCACATGGAAAAACTCAGCGGAGAACTTTCATCGGGGAAAACCAGCCTCATGGACATGACCACGGGAAGTAAAAAAACCTCACGGGAGATAAGAAAAACCATTTCCAATCTGCGCACCATTTCAGAGGAAACACTTGAAATGTCACGAGAGCTCAATACTTTTTCCAAAGAGCTTGTCTCCAGAACTTCTGGTGAAGACGGTGCTCTTTCCATTTTGACAGATATCCTTAAAGATATATCCGGGAAACTCACTGAACTGGATACATTTGTAAATAATATAAATAACATAAGCGGAGATGTGAAACATTCGTCCGAAGACCTTGAAAATGTCCGTAAAAAAATTGACATCATAATGCTGAACACTGAAAATCTAATAAAAGATATCCAGGAATTTGTACCTTCTGACAATAAAAAGGATTTTGAACTGCCTTGAAATATTTTATTTTTATAACTCTCTTAATGTTTTTCAGTTTTTCCTGCAGAACTCCCAATCCCCCCGACTGGCAACTATACTCAGTGAACTACATAAAAAGATATCAGAACAGTTTCCTCGAAGGTAACGATTCGGAAGCTGATATATATTTTGAAAAAGCTTTGGAGTATATAAAAAACTCCGGCAATGTGGACCAACTGTCAAAAGCGTGGATATTCAGGTGTTCACTTGAACAGCTTTCATTATCTGATTCAAATTGTTCCCACCTCTCCCGTTTCAATGCAGTGTCACTTTCCAAAAAAGATTTGGCATACATATCCTTCATAAAAGCAGAAGATGTTGTAAAAACTGAGCTTTTACCAAAAAAACACAGAAAATTCTACAAAAAGCTCAACGCATCACCTGAAAAAATCAACCGTGAAATATTCTCAGACAAATCTGACATTTCAAAAATACTGATGGCTTCCATTGCCGTCAGAAAAAATGTATATAACGAAGAAACTCTCCTGAAAACATATAAAACCGCTTCCCGTATGGGTTGGAAAAAAGTTGTTGTTGTTTTCATGAAAAAACATGCCGAATATCTTAAATCACACGGCAATCACAAAGATTATGACATTCTAAGAAAAAAAATCGAAATTATTTCGAACTGATAAATTGGAGACATTATGCGAGTCTTTTTTATGGTGCTTGACAGTTTAGGTACAGGAGCTGCTCAGGATGCCGAAAAATTTGATGATAAAGGTAGTGATACTCTCGGACATATAGCAGACAGTATAAAAGAGTTTTCTCTTCCCTCTCTGGAATCCCTCGGACTGGGCATTGTAAAACCTCATCCCCGTATTGCTCCCCGTCCTTCAAGATTTGTTGAAACTGCTGTTCTTTCTCCGGTTTCAGTTAGCAAAGACACATCAGCCGGACACTGGGAGATGATGGGGGCCCCCATAAAGAAACCCTTTCCCCGTTTTTCTGAAGGTTTTCCTGAGGAGATGATGAGGCGATTTACCGAAAAAACCGGTGTAGATTATCTGGCGAACTATCCGGCAAGCGGAACCGAAATAATTAAAAAACTCGGAAAAGAACATATGGATAGCGGCAAAGTAATCGTCTATACTTCTGCTGACTCGGTTTTCCAGATAGCAGCCCACGAAGATGTAGTCTCACCCGATAATTTATATGAAATATGTAAAAAAACCAGAAAAATAGCCGACAATTATAATATTCTGAGAGTCATAGCCCGGCCTTTTACAGGAAAAGTCGGAGATTTCAGGCGTCTTAACAACAAGCGTCATGATTACTCCATGAAACCGCCTTCGAAAATCTATCTTCAAAAAATGGTCAACAACAATATAAAAGTTATATCTGTCGGCAAAATAAACGATATTTTTGCCGGGGTAGGGATATCTGAATCCCTGCATTCATCAGACAATAAAGAGGGAATGGCGATAAATATGAAACTTCTTGACAAAGCTCCCGACAGAAGTTTTATCTTTACAAATTTTGTGGATTTTGACACCGTATACGGTCATCGACGCAATTTTGAGGGATATTACGAAGCTCTTCGGGATTTTGATTCGTTTCTTCCTGCTTTTTTAATCAACATGAAAAAAGATGATCATCTTATTTTAACTGCCGATCACGGTTGTGACCCAACATTCAGAGGAACTGACCACACCCGTGAAAATGTTTTTTTTATAAGACACTCCCCTTCACTCACCACCTCTTTTCACCATGGAATCAAAAGAGGTTTCTATTTTTCAGGACAGAAAGCCTGTTCAATTTTCAACCCACCTTCTCTCAGTTCTCCTTAAGATACTTAACCGCGTTTTTAACAGTGGCACTATCAAATCCGAGCATTTCGGCAATCTTAAGGGCATCGGAAAAATGACAGCTATAATCATCCGGAACAACTTCATATTTCATAAACCTATTTATAAGTCTGATCCTTTCACAGGATGTGTAACTGTGTTTCTTTTTATAGTGTTTTTCATATTCATCAAGGTCCAGTCCCTTCATTCTATAGAAGTTGGTATTTTCAAATTTTTCAAGTCCCTTGAAATGTGTGGATATAAACGCATGTGTTTTTCCATTGTCTGAAAAATCTTTTATTACGGCATTTATCAGTGCCGCCGCTTCATCTGAATCAGTTGTTTTTGCAAATTCATCCATAAGATAAAGCGACAGACCTTTATCCTCTTTTTTTGCTTCCATAAAGTTTTTTATCTCCATACCAAAACCGGAAAGACCTTTGATTTTTTCAATATCATGATCTCCTATGTAAAAAACATTATTAAAAAGCTGTGTGGTAAAACTATCCGCAGGAACATAAAATCCTGCCTGAACAAGAGTTTGAAACAATCCGAGCGTTTTCAGCAGAACCGTTTTTCCTCCCATGTTTGAACCGTGTATAACGGATACTCTTTTATCAAAAGCCGCTGTCAGAGGCTGATAGTCTGTCTTCAACTCAACACATCGTTTTTCCTCAACTATATTGCGACCTTTTATCACCGATATTTTTTGGGTCAAACCACCTAAAATCGGTCTTGCCATATTAAATTTGAACACGGTTCTTAAATTTGCTATATAGGTGTCAATTTTTTCAATATAATTTATATATCTTTCAATATTAAATTTTTCTTTAAAAACCTGTGCGGACAAGTCTGATAAAACATCTTGTTCAAGTTTTTTTTCAGCATTGACAAAAGACTCTTTTTTATTGAAAAGTTTGTAATATTCATCTGTCATCACGGGCTTAACTACAACATGACAACTGTCAAAAGCTTCAATATAGAAAAGATCTTTACAGGGTTTTATATCCGAATTTTTTAAAATCAAAAAATCTTTCTCTGTAAAATCGTATCCGAATCTTTTTTTTATCTCATCAACTCTTGCCTGCTTAAGCTCTCTGAGTTCTGACAAAATGTTTTCAATATTCGATCTGACAAATTTAAGTTTTTCAGAGTATATGTCCGAAATATGAAAAGCTTCTTCAGAGCCTCCTTTTAAAAACAGGTTTAAAAGATTATCAGATTCAAATTCAGATCTGAAAATTTTATTTCCTTCATCACCAAGTATCTCAACAACAGCTTTAAAGTTTATCAAAAATTTTTTAACAAGAAAAAGTTCCGTTGATTCCAAAGGTGGATTCTCAAGAGACGGCAACTCCGGTATCCTTTTCAGTCGATACTCGATTTTATCAATTTTTTGTGTTTTATCTGCTGAAAAACTCACCACAGCATCTATAATGTCAAAATGTTTTTCAAGTGATTTTATGTCGTAAAAAAACTGACATCTGTTTTTGCTTTTTACTCCATAGGGCGTTAAGGGACTGTAATGAACATAAAACTTATCAAATTCCGTAAACTTTAAAAGTCTGTTTTTCAATTTTTCACCTTTCTGCTTTATACGGATTGAAAACTATTTTATCAAAAATGTCTTTATCATCAAGAGTTTCCATAAACTCTTTTTTTTCGATATCCATAAGATTAACCACAATAAAAATAAGCTTGAAAATATCTTTAAAAAAAAGTCTTTTTCTTCTTTGAAAGCTTTTTAAACGACTTAAGGGAAGAAATATTTTTGTAAAATCCTCAATGACCACGGTCTTTTTATTTTTTGGGATTTTTTGAATTGAATTTTCCGTGAGAGCACCTTTATGAAACCATACATCTGAAAAGTTTTCATCCCCGTTATAACCGGGTATTTTTTCCATAATGGACAATTTTCTTATTTTATCCATTCCGCTTTTAATGTTTTGCCGGGATATTTTTGTAACAAAAATAAAATCCGCATCCACTCCTGAAACAATTTGAGTAATACGATTTACCGCTCCGTCAATCAATATTGTTCCGTAATTTTCATTTTCCCGTATATATTTTATGATATTTGAAAGCTGTTTGTTATCTTCGGGACCTACAAGTTCAACAAATCCTCCACGCAGCGTTTTAAGAAGAACCAGTTTTCCGAGAACCGTTTTAAAAGGAAACACCTCCCTTATTTCAAAAACACCTCCGCCGTGCTTTATCATTGATTCGGTTGTAATGAAAAGATCGTCCTTCTGGGCATATATCTGAGGTTTGGGAGTTTCAAAAACAGCATCTTTATGCTCACCGTCAATTCCTGTGGTTAAAAAAACAGGTGGTTTTTCAGTTCTTAAAGAGGTTAAAGCATATTTCAAGAATGTGGTTTTACCGGCATTTTTTTGACTTCCGGTAATAAAAACTGTTCTTCCGGTAAGAATTTTTTCATTATCTATTTTCATTCTTTTTTCTTTTTCCCCGGCCGAGACCTTCCGGCTGAAGCGTAAGTTTCTCTCCGTTCAGTAAAAGAGCCAATCCGTCTTTTGATTTATATTTGTCATCTCTGCTGATCTCTTCGGGAGTATATTCAGAAGGTTCCGCATAGGTTGTTATCACTCCTTCATAGTTTCTCAAAACAGAATATTTGTTGGACTGACTTATAAGATAACTCGGCATAACAGGAATTTTTCCTCCACCACCCGGAGCATCCACTACAAATGTGGGAACAGCTATACCTGATGTATGTCCTCTAAGATTTTCAATTATTTCAATTCCCCTTGAAACAGTGGTTCTGAAATGGCTGATGCCCTTTGAAAGGTCACATTGATAAATATAGTAAGGCTTGACTCTTATCATAAGAAGTTCATGCATGAGTCTTTTCATTATTTGAGGACAATCGTTGATTCCGCTTAGAAGAACAGATTGATTCCCCATGTTTATTCCTGCATCCGCCAGTTTTTCACAGGCTTTTTTTGACTCGGCGGTTATCTCTTTATAATGATTGAAATGCGTGTTGACATAGACCGGATGATATTTTTTGATCATATTCACAAGGTCATCTGTAATTCTCTGAGGAAGAACCACAGGCATTCTGCTACCGATACGAATTATTTCAACATGGTCTATCTCTCTGATTTTTCTAAGAACATACTCCAGTTTATCATTACTCAGAACAAAGGGATCTCCGCCGGAAACAATTACATCTCTCACTTCCGGAGTTTTTTTAATATATTCGATTGCATTATCAACATTTATCTGAGAAAAATTTGAATCCTCAAAACCCACAACTCTTCTTCTCGTACAGTGGCGACAATACATGGAACAGACATTTGTAACAAGCATAAGTACACGATCGGGATACCTGTGAGTAAGACCGGGAGTCGGAGAATCAATATCTTCGTGAAGAGGGTCATCAAGATCACCCGGAGCATCGTAAAGCTCTTTTATTGTGGGAATTGCCTGCTTTCTGACCGCACAATTACGGTTTTTTTCATCCATCAGAGCCGCATAATATGGGGTTATGGCCATTCTGAACTTTTTGAGACACTTTTCAAGCTTGGCCCTTTCATCGTCTGTTATTTCAACAACTTTTTCAAGGGTACTAACATCTCTGATCGCATTTTTTATTTGCCATTTCCAGTTGTTCCACTCTTCACTTTTCACATTTTTAAAAAGAGGAATTGAACTGTAGTCAACTGAACTGTAATTTTTTTTCATCAGATATCTCCAAAAAAATCATGCATACTGCTTTTCATAAAGCTCTCTTATTTTTTTACTTTTTCTAACTATGTCAATTGTTATGCGATCGTGATCCTGAGAATAGCCGTTACCTATTATCATATTAACATCTCTGCCGATTCCTTCAGCACCCAATGCTGCTTTTGTAAAAGATGTCGCCATGCTGAAAAAATAAACTGTTCCAAGTTCTTTACACATTAATATACTTGCCATTTCCGTATTTTCAATGTTGACATTATTAATGACTATATCACACAATTCTCCGTCAGTTACTTCATTGATTTTTTCAAAACAATCAACTGAATCCGTTGCATCGGCCTGAACAAGTTCATCGTAATATCCGAGATCTTTAAGTGCTTCCAGTTTTTCTCTGTTTCTTCCTATTCCGATAACACGCCCTGTAACTCCGGCTCTCTGTTTTGCTTCGTAAGCACAAAGGATTCCTGATTTCCCATAAGCACCTATAATAGCAACAGTATCTCCCGGCTTAACAAGTTTGGCTGTCTGTGCAGGAGCACCTGCAACATCAAGAACTGCAAGAGCCAGCTTTTCAGGAATATCATCGGGAAGAACAGAGAATATTCCGCTTTCAAAAAGTATCGCCTGCCCTTTTATTACAACCTGGTCAACATCTTTTCTGACCTCTATTATCTCATCAATTCTCAGAGGTGTAAGAGAAAGTGAAACAAGACTCGCTATTTTATCTCCCTCTTTTACACTCTTTTTACCATTGAGAGCATCTCCCACTTTGTCAACAGTTCCTATGAACATGCCACCGGAACCAGTTACCGGATTTTTAAGCTTCCCGCATTCATTTACAATGCCGAGAATTATATCCTTTATCTTTTCAATGTCTCCTCCGGCCTGTTCTTTAATTTGCGTAAAACTGGCAGAATCAACATTGAGAACCTCAACATTCACTCTTATCTCGTTGTCATATAATTTCTCCATGTCGTTGTTCAATACTTTTGCGGGCTGGGGCAGAATACCTTCAGGCTCAATAACTCTGTGAACTCCAAATACATTCCCTTTTCCTGTCATTTTGACCTCCATAATTGTTTTAATTTTAGATTTTCAGTTCAAACATATCTCTGACATTTTCAGGCATGGCAATTTCGTAGCCACCTTCTCTTGCAATTCTGGCAGCTCTTTCTACCAGCTGTGCGTTACTTTCCGCAATTACACCTCTGGAGTAATAAACATTATCTTCAAAACCCACTCTTATGAATCCGTTGAGAGAAAGAGCACCGTAATGTGAAAGAAGAGAAGCTCTTCCTCCGACCCCCATAACTGTCCAGTAACTTCCTTCAGGAACTCTTCTCACAAAAAAGTCAAGGGTTTCAACATCATACTTCACACCGCCCGGAACATTCATTACAAATCCATAGTGAAAAGGCGGTTCAACAAGCCCCTCTTTTATGAGCATATTTGCAGCATAAATATGCGACAGATCAAAACATTCCAAAGTGGGTCTGACACCGTACTCTTTCATTTTTTCTGCATATTTTCTCATCGAAGGAAGGGTGTTTACAATAAACTCGTCACCGAAATTCACTGTGCCACAGTCAAGTGATGCCATTTCAGGTTTCAGTTCAAGAACCTGCATCCTTTCTTCATCACTCATCCCCACACCACCGCCTGTAGTAACTTCAATTACTATGTCACATTTTTCACGAATCAGCTTTATTGCTTCTTCAAAAATGTCAACATCCATTGTAGCGTTACCTTCTTTGTCTCTCACATGGAGATGAATAATAGAAGCCCCGGCTTTATAAGCTTCGTATGAAGCATCAGCAATTTCCGAAGGTGTTATGGGTAGATTGGGATTATGTTCTCTCGTTGTTTCAGCACCGCAAATTGCACATGTTATTACCATTTTTTTCATTATCCTCTCCCTATTATAACTTTTGAAGGATCAACCTCTTCTCTCAATACCCGAAGTTCTTCATCATCAGGTTCTGTTGTCATTTCAAAATCTTCAGGCATCAATATTTCAAAACTCGAATTTGTTTTTACATCTTCCGTTTTTTTACCCGGATGAAGAGATATAAGCATCATCTCTTTCGTTTTCGGATGATAACCGTAAACTCCTATGTCGGTAACAACTCTGTACGGTCCGGTGTTTTCAGGCAAACCCGCATCTTCTCTGCTTGTCCCACCCTGAAGATACCCCGGAGTTGTTACAAAATAGGGCCTCTCAACAAATCTTCTGTCATTCTGAGGGGTTACAACCATTGTTCTCCAACACAGACTTGCGAGGTCGTTTGCACCTCCACTGCCCGGGAAACGGGTTTTTGGTTTGTAATAGTTATCACCTATTATGGTTGAGTTCAGATTTCCGTATTTATCTATCTGAGCTCCCCCCAGAAAACAGTAATCAACCATTCCCGCCTGACAGAATTCCATTATTTCCGCCATTGTTGTAGCTTTGAGAGATTTGAATGTGGTTCTTGAGTCACCTACAGATATGGGCATGGAGGGGAGAAGAGGAGCTACTCCGCCGGCTTCAAAAAGTATTGTAAGGTTAGGAGCGTGAGTTTTCTGAGCAAGCATAGCCGTAGCAACCGGGACTCCTGTCCCCACAAGGACAACTGCACCGTCCTCAAGATTTCTTGCGGCAATTGTTATCATAAGTTCCATATTATTATAACGGGTCATTTTTCCCTCCTATTTCAAAAGATGTTCCTGTTTTATCAGCTTGTTCAACTTTTCTATTCCGCCGTTCTTTTCAATATATTCTGAAAAATTTTTGCAGGAATAGATATTCTTTTTCAAAAACTTTTTAAACTGCTGTTCATCTTTTTCCACTTTAAGCCATTCACTTAAATGTTCCTCGTCTGAAAAATAAGCTCCCGGCATATTTCCCGGATAACTTCCAAAAGGAACTTCAATTACGGCGTCAACAAGCCAGTAAGGAATTACCGTTCTATTGGGCTCTCTTCTTATTTCGTTGTTATCAACCAGTTTTTCCGTTGTAATAATTACCTTTTTTGATGCTTTTGCTATGTCATCATCCGCAACAACTATTCCGTCTATCTGACAGTTCCCGTATATGTCGGCACGGTGAACATGCAGCAAAGCAACATCAGGGTATAAAGCCGGAACCGCCGCAATTTTTTTATTGCTGAAAGGACAGCTCATCTCTTTGGCAGCTGAATATTTAAAGGTGTCTGTCCCGAGCATTGATCGTACAGGAAGAAAAGGCACTCCCATGGCAGCCGCTTTAAAACGCCATGAAAGAGCTCCGTTTGACCATTCTGTAACATCGATTTTTCCTGACTGAAAAACCCTTCTGGCATTTTTTGAAAGTCCTCTTGCTTCAAGTCCCACTATGTAAGCCGCATCACAACGGTCAAAACAGTTGCCCGCACTCAACAACTGACAATCATGCGTTGAAACATGTCCTGAGAAACCGAGGTTTTTTTTCCCCTGACGAATTACTTCGTGAATAACCGCCGTGGGAATTCTTACGCCTCCGAAACCTCCTATGGCAACATAATCGCCATCTTTTACAAAATTTTTAACAGATTCCTCAACCGTGGTAACTTTTGACTTCATTTTTTTGTTTTTGTTTCTGAAAAAAGCTCTCATTTTATCAGGATCAATGTCTGTAAAAAGCTTTCCTTTTCCATTTTTAAGATTTTTTTCACTCATATCGGCTCCTCATAATCAGTCGGAATAATTTTCTTTTAAATATATAAGTGCATCTTCAATAGCTTTTATTGTATAATCAAGGTCTTCCTGAGTATGACGATAACAGATATAACCATGGTGATAGGGCTGCAGGAAAACTCCGTTCCTTATAAGATGTGTATAAAAGTCAACCCTTTTATCTTTGTATGATTTTGACTCGTTCTTTTTAAAAGTTATGAAGTTCATAGGAGGAATACCCGACAACTCAGCTCCCACATCATATTTTTCGAGGATAGCTCTTGTCTTTTCCATAAAATATCTGCCCTTTTCCCAGATTTTTTCAAGGACATTATCCCTTTCCAGTATCTCTATGGTTTTTAATGCCGCAATGTAGCTCAGACTGTTGGGAAAAAATGTTGACGAGATGAAAACTTCGCTTTCAACCATCTCCATTATTTCTTTCCGGCCGCTTACCGCACCTATTGGATATCCGTTTGCAATGGCTTTGCCGAAAACGGCAAGATCGGGAGTGACTCCGTAATATTTCTGAGCTCCGCCGATAGACATTCTGAAACCCGTTCTTATTTCATCATATATTAAAACCGCACCATATTTTCTTGCAAGATCTTTCGCTTTCTGAAGAAAACCTTCTTTCGGTTCTTCCATTTTCGCACCAAGAGGATGTCCGAAAGGGGTCATTATTATTGCGGCTGTATCATCACCGTGAATTTTCATCAACTCTTCAAGTCCCTCTATGTCGTTATACATAAACTCATGCACATCTTCATAAAGTTTTTCAGGGATTCCACCCTTTACCTCAACGCACCAGTCATGCCATCCGTGATATCCACATCTCATTATTTTGAGTTTTCCCGTGTAAGCCCTCGCGATTCTAATTGAAGT
>JAWOGE010000042.1:0-8053 GCA_046497165.1 bacterium
AGCGACTCGCCGCTGGCACGTCGTGGTGGAAAGATTGAAGCTTCCGGCAAATATACTTTTGAGGGCTGATCCCTATCTTTTTCGGAATCCTCAAAATCCCGGCCAATCCGGATTCAGACAATTATCCGAAAAATCACAATCCTTGCAATTTGTAGCTGCGTAGCGTGCTACGCCGTTTGTTATTCAGAATGATTTCAGGGTGAAGCAGAAATGTCGTCATGATCCCATAGTTGTCCGGGAAGCATTTTATAACCGGAAAAGAATACAGCAAAAGATTGGATGGGTATCGCCTGAAGAATTCAAAAGTAATTAGAATTGACTACATTGGATAGAAAATGTGTCCACTAAAAGTTGACAGACTCAACATTTCTACTTTTTTCCACACAGACGCAATCCATTTATTGTAAATATTCCTGACAGGAGTATATTGCATAAGAGGTGTATTATGAAATATGGAGAAAAAAAAGATGCGGGATTCTGTCTCTGTACGATATTTCCTGAACTGGTTAAACTGTGAAAATATCAGATGCCGTGTGTCTGGAACCTGAATCGTTGACCCTTTTTTTCAAGTTCCTTCTTTCAGGTCACACTATCAATCCATAAATTTGCCATTATGAGAAATTTTCTTATTGTTTAAAAGAATGTTGTTGGAGGTGTTTCTTATGACAAATGATGTCAGTTTTGAAAAAGCGGTTGAATCAGCTCGGAAGATAAAGGCGAATGTCAGCGGAGTTATAAAAGGGAAGGACGATGTCATAGATCTTTTTTTGTCTTCGTTTTTCTCGGGAGGGCATGTTCTTATTGAAGATGTTCCCGGTACGGGTAAAACCAGTCTTGCCAAGGCACTTGCCAAGACAGTCAGAGCGGATTTTTCCAGAGTTCAGTTTACTCCCGACCTTCTTCCGGCTGATATAACGGGAATGTCTATTTTCAACAAAAAAGAAAACAGCTTTGAGTTCAGAAAAGGTCCGGTTTTTACCGATATATTTCTTGCTGATGAAATAAACAGAGCAAGTCCGAGAACTCAGTCTGCTCTGCTTGAAGCCATGGAGGAGCATCAGGTAACCATAGAGGGCAGGCGTTATCCCCTTGAAGGTCTTTTTTTTGTAATTGCTACTCAGAATAACGCGGAGTTGAGGGGTACATTCGAACTGCCGGAATCTCAGATGGACAGATTTAATATGTCTCTGAACATGGGTTATGTCACTGAAGATGAAGAGGTTGACATTCTGAAAACACACGGATACTATTCGGCCATCAATGATGTGAAGCCGGTGAGCAGTGCGGAAGATGTAAGCAATATCCGTAAAGTGGTAAAAAATATCACAGTGACCGATGAGATAAAATATTACATCGTTCGTATAATAAATGAACTCAGAAATCGTGATGAGGTTAAATATGGTGCAAGCCCCAGAGCTTCAATTGCACTTATGAGGACTTCACAGGCGGTTGCGTTTCTTGAGGGCAGAGATTTTGTTGTTCCTGACTATGTGCAGAACATTGCAGTTCCTGTACTGGCTCACAGACTGCTTGTCAAAGGAGCCCACGGAAATTACGACATACACAGTGTTCCTCTCATAGAGGATATAATCAGCTCACTTCCTGTTCCGGCTTAAAAATAAAAGGAGTTTTTATATGGTTATGATTCCTAAATACCAATGCATGAAATGTGCAATCTCCGGACTTTTCAACCGTCTGGAAAAAACAGTTGAAAATGATTCAGATCGATGTGAAATTGTTCGAAAAGCACTCTCAGTGATTGCGGAGATGGATTCCGACACACCTCCTGTAGAAATATCCATGGAGGTTAACAGAATAATCAAAGAAAGCACCGGAGTGAAAGATCTTTTTGCGAAAGAGAAAAACAAAGCCAACCTTCAAATGCTCAAATTGTATGATGAAAACAGATATCTGCTTGAAAATTGTTCCTACGAAAATTTTAGAAAAATACTGCAGTTCTCAGTGGCATCAAATATTATAGATTTTGGCCCCCGTAACCATGAAATTGATTTTGAAAGTGCCCTTGAAAAGGTTTCGGAAAAAGGTTTTTTCATTGATCATACAGAGATGCTTTTTGACCATATTTCCCGTGTTTCTGAAATTACAGTTCTTCTTGACAATGCCGGGGAAGCGGTTATGGACAAAATGCTTATGGAGTATATCCGTCGTCATTTTGATGTGAATGTTACGGCTGTTGTAAGGGGAGGACCGATACTCAATGATTTAACTATGGAAGATGCAGTTGACATAGGGATCCCCGAAGCTGTTGACAATCTTATTTCAAGTAAAACAGCCTCGCCTGGAACTTTAATGGGAAAAATTTCCCGTGAAACGGCTTCCGCTTTGAAAAATGCCGACATAGTCATTTCAAAAGGGCAGGGCAATTTTGAAGGTATACTGGGAGAGCTGCAGACCGATGTTTATTTTGTTCTTATGCTTAAGTGTAAGATTATTGCGGACATTGTTCCCGGCGGCTCTGTGGGCGACATGGTTCTTATGCATGAAAAAACAGTTTGGAGTGATTCTTAAATGAAAATATCAGTGTTCAGAAAATTGCTGTATCTTTTTCAAAACAGGGGCTGTATAAAACAAATGCAGACTGCAGGAGGGTATTCTTTTGGCACAGAAATAGTGATGAGCCTACCTTCTCTGAACAGTAAACTGGGTTCTGAAGAGATATCCGGAATTGTTTCCGAATCAGCTTCCTGTGGTCCTGTTACTGCTCATCTGCCTTTTTACGGGCTTGATTTTTCCTGTCCCGATGAACATATTGCCGAATATTCCAGGTCTGTTGTGAAACAGGCAGTGGATTTGTGTCATAAAGCAGGAATATCAAAAGGAGTTTGTCATACAGGATTTTCTCCTCTTCTACCTGAAAAAGCTATATACAAATGGTTTGATCTGTTTTTTGAAGCCAAAAAAGAGATCGAGGATTATGCCGGAAAAAGAGATGTATCTGTTCTCTGGGAAAACACACATGAAACCCATATTGATGTTTTCAGAGAGATTATAAAAGAAAACCCTGAAACACTTATTTGTCTCGATACCGGACATGTGAACTGCTTTGCGGATTTCAGCATGAAAGAGTTTACGGAGGAGTTTTCTGACTCCATTGTTCATGCTCATATTCATGATAACAACGGGAAAGAGGACTCCCACAGTGCTCTTGGATCAGGCAACATGGATTTTAAAGAGATCTCAGAGCTTCTAAATTCAACCAATGCTGAAGTCTGCGTCTGTGAACTTTATGACGATGATCTGAAACACTCAATGCCTGTACTGAAAAAATATTTTTTTGAAACTCTTTAATGACGGGAGGACTGTTTATGAAAAAACTCAAATTTTTTTATTTTTTATTCCCTGCACTCCTTTTAATTTCATGCGGAGGAAGTGAAAACACCTATTCACTTAAAACAATTGAAGGGCATAATGTAGTTGTCGGTTCAGAAAACGGTCTGATGTGGTACATGACAAGAGATACGATAAATGAGGCTGAGAATCTCAAAAGAAGAAGGTTCTCTGAAGCGGTATCTGTTTGTGCGGGTCTTGAACACGCAGGATTTACAGACTGGCGTCTTCCGGACATTGACGAACTGCGTACAATCGTAAGAGGTTATGGAGACATTGAAACAGGCGGTCGTTGTGCTGTAAGTGAAAGCTGTCTTAAAAAAGTTTGTCTGACAAAAAATGACCGGGGTGCAAACGATCATTCCTGCAGCAACATGGACGAAGGCTCCGGAGGACCAGGCTTTGAAGGTTGTTACTGGGATGAAGTCTGGGAAGAAAATGTTTGTGGAGAATTCTGGTCATCATCCGAAGTCATACAGGAAGGACCGGAAAGTATCTGGCTTATTGATTTCAGTAAACCCGTTCTATTTCTTCAGTCGACCTCAAGTGCCAACACAGGGTTTGTACGCTGTGTCAGAGAGAATTAGATACGCAAAATGTTTCGTATCCCGTGTATGTCAAAACAGTTGTCGCATTTTTTCATAATTTTTGTTATCTTTTTCCGGGTTCAAAAACACTGCATTTGAACCACCCCAGCGTTTCGTATAGATCTCCTCTGCCTTTTCCGAATTTCTTTTCACTGACCTCGCATACTTCATTTTTTTTCCTCATGTGAGGCGACAGTTATGTTGGTATATAGGGTCTGCGTGTTTTTAATTGTCGTCAGGGGGGGGGTATAGGTGTTGGTGGACACCCCGCAAAACATTACAAACAGATTAAATATCAGATAGGACCTTGATTTTTATTTTCAATTGTGATATAAAAAAATTAAAGGGGATTACTACAGTTGTTTTGCCGGTTGCACAACCGGTGTTTGTAAACTGCTGAAGGAGGACGGTATGAACACGTATTCCACCTGTGAACTGCATCACCACCGTTTTTCCCGGAAAAACGGGGGGGGGGTATTGTTTCACAGTAACCGTGCGGCTGCTCTGTTGAGCATTTATCTGAAAAACCATTGCACTGTATGTTAGAAGAGTATTTTTACTATTTAATGGAGTGTTTCAGATGAAGAAAATTATTTTTTTGGTAACTATGTGCTCGTTACTCACAATGCCATTGTTTGGTGAAATCGGACCGAAAGACGTGCTCGAATACCTTGAAAAACAAGGTATAGAGTATGAAATTATGTGGGATAAAATAACTGCCGACAAGCCGGATGGTCTGGTAATTGAACAGCTGGATGATATCGACAAAATTAAAAAAGACCTTACTGCTGAGGCCGAACGTCTTGTGAACAGCGCCGGAACCAAAAGTCGTTCCACGCAGACATGTTATGCTTATGGTAATTTCGAAAACGAACTTCTCGAAATTGATCCCTATTTCAGTACAACCGCTGATGGGTATAAGTACAAAGTTGAGCAGAACGATCTCAACGGTGGATATGAAACTGTTCTGCGGGCAAAAGACTGTCCGAACGGTTCTGGGAGTCAGTCTGTTGATTCCTGTACAACCAGCAGTTCAAGTCCTCCTCATGTATTTATTTCACCAACAATTCCGTGTAACAGATGTGACAACAATGAGGAATTCCGTATAAGGTTTTCTGCAAAAACATACACAGTTTCTTGGACATATACATATGTTCCCGGAATAGGATATGTGTATCTTCCGATTACTATATGGGGGCTCTGGTGGAATACTGTGTTTGCAGATGGTGATTCTCCGCCGTTTGATGGAGATAATGACCTGTGCGACACGAATCTTGTGAATTTTTGTGACTGGATATAATATTAAACCATCTCCAGAAGTGCTCCTTCCGTCTGTTTGCGGAGGGAGCACATGTTATTTGAACAACACGAGGACTGACACATGACATATAGAATACCAACGATATTTTTACTTTTTCTCATACAGATATCATGTTCCACCGGAGGAAGCCCGGAGCAATCTGATATGGATTCCATCGACAGTGACACAGAAAGCACTGACACCGATTATCAGGATACCGTTGTCGTGTATTCTGTCGGGACTCTTGATAATACACTGCAACTTAAACATATGGATGATACGGTATTCTTTTCCGGATCATTTCAAGATACTCCCGCCGGTAATGATGACTATACCGCAATCGGAGCACTTGATCGTCACCTGTTGCCACAGTGGGAGATGTCGTTATACACCCGGGATATTTCTGCGTTCACACCGGCGGGCGACGGAACACTGTTTGCATCTGGAAATAACAAACACACCGGGCATCCTTTTTTATTCCATATCGGATCTGATGGCAATTTGTTATTTGACAGGCCCTTGAAAACATCGCCATTATCCGACACAACGATATATGCAATGACCACACACGACAATCGGGTTTACACAGCGGGTTTTACTGCTGGAGTTGATACGTTAGATGATCCCGATGAAGCGGAGGTTCTCTTTCCGCGTCTGTATCTTGCCGGCCATACATCTGATGGTGCGTTGCTCTGGCAGAAGTACTGGGGTGATCGTGGTGGCGAGCAAATTAACAGTATGACAACAGACAGCATCGGTAATCTCTATCTTACCGGATACACTGTAGGTGGCCTCGGGGATAATGAAAACGCCGGAGAACCGGATGACTGTGCGGGAATACCTTTCGGGCCGGAAGGAACATCCTGCCCCGATCCGTATTTGATAAAAACAGATTCAAAAGGCACTGTTTTATGGACTCGTCAGTGGGGTTCAGCTATTCCGGTTATTTTTGACTGGGGGCGTAGAGTATTGACAGATGCGGAAGATAGTATTTATGTGCTTTATGCAACCCCCTCGGTTTCTGAAGGCAACGAAGTGATTACCATGACAGTTTCCGTCCGGAAATATGATTCCGACGGCACTCTTGTCTGGAAAATGCAGTGGGATATGACAGGAGATCCGTTTGTCAAGGAATTCGGGGGTGATATGATCATTGACAGGTACGGCACTTTAATTGTTGCCGGGAAAGAAGTACAAACTTACGCAGCCGGCATTGAAGACAGTATTTATACACCTTTGTTGCTTGCAGTGGACACAGACACCGGCAATGTCATTGATATAAAGCGGTGGAATACCGCATATGATCATATCGGATTTGACGGTATTACAGAAACTGATGCCGGGTTTGTCCTCATGGGCAATCTGCTCCACAACACCCCGTATGCATCAGAAGATAAAAGTATTGTATTAACAACAGCAGGTTATTTCTACCGTGAGGATGATACGGGATACACAGAAGAAACCGTTGATTTCACAACTCAAGAACGCTGCGGTGACAGATCATGCGGATTTTTCTGGGGAGAAGATTGCGGCAGCTGCGCGGACACCGAATATTGTTCTGCTGATCAGCAGTGCGTCTCCGAATCATCACGACCTGCGGCATGCAAGGAATATGAATGCGGGGATGTTTCAGTAAAAATATTCGGCCGATTCCGTACCGTTTCATGCGGCAGTTGTGCAGAGCAAGAACTGTGTATAGATACCCAGTGCCGGGATGATGTGTATCAACAGCAGTGGAGCTATCAGACAGACGGAGAAATACGCTCATCACCAGCCATCGGGCCGGACGGAACGGTATATATCGGCTCATATGACACATATCTGCACGCGGTTGCCCCGGATGGCTCCGGCAGATGGAAATTCAAAACCGGGGATAGCATTTACGCAACTCCTGCTGTGAGTCCTGACGGAACAATATATATCCCGTCACGCGACGGTAACTTGTATGCTGTGGCTCCGGACGGCACAGAAATATGGCGATATGAAACCGGTGATCGTTTGAGTTCGTCTCCAGCAGTGCGTCCTGACGGCAGCGTTATTTATGCAGGCACAGACAGCGGATTACTTGCAGTGACGAAAAGCGGTGAGAAACATTGGGAATTTGAAACAAAGGATGCTGTTGATTCCTCGCCGGTTATTGACAGCAACAACACCGTATATGTGGGAGATGACAGTGGAACAATATATGCCGTCACTGCGGACGGAAAAGAACAGTGGCAATTCGCCACCAAAAGCAGTATTGATGCATCACCCGCAATCGGTGCCGACGGCACTCTCTACACCCTTTCATCCGACGGCCTCTTCTACGCATTTCATCCGGACGGAACATTGTGGTGGAAAAAATTCGTCGGGGCCCTTTCGGGGCAGAACATGACATCGTCGCCTGTTATTTCATCCGACGGTACAATATTCACTGTCGGAAATGATACAAAAAAGAAGCCACACAATATATATGCCTTCTCCGTCGATGGACACCTTTTATGGTCAGATAAACACGGCGAACCTTTCGTCAAAGCATCAGCAGCATTGGGAGCATCCGGGACACTGTTTCTTCCCGGCTTGTACGGAGTACATATCCGAGACAGCAACAACGGAGACGAGACAACTGAAATACCTGTCGGGGAAAACAACTTTTCTTCACCTGCGTTGAGTCAGAATGGAATATTGTATATCGGTTCCGGTGACGGCTTTCTGTATGCAATTGACACAGAAAGCAAGGGTGTTGCAGACAGTCCCTGGCCTGTGTTCAGAGGGAATGTGCGACGGACCGGTCACACCGCTCAATAAGAAGAAAGACGGTGTATGTCAAAACAGTTGT
>JAWOGE010000209.1:0-7266 GCA_046497165.1 bacterium
TTCTATATGGATTGATTTCAAAATAAATTGTAAGGTTTTTGACTTTGTCAGATTTAAAAATAAAATATCTTATGAATTATGAAATCCGATTTACGGAGCAAAAACATGAAAAATATTCTTTCAGGATTTGTATTTTCAATGCTTTTCACAATGTCAGTCTACGCAGAAAATCCTGATTTCAAAAGCATGCATGAATATGAGGCTAAAAAGTACCGAAATGTTGTTAATCCCCACACTTATGACAACAAATTCCTGGATTTTAAAGATTTTACCGAATCTGAGTATCAGCCCATTGTTAACCGTATGGTTGTTGGCTATCTGCCCTGGTGGGACAACGACACCGATGATATAAAATATGAACTTATAACCGATCTTCTATATTTTTCATGTGAACTTGCCCCCGAAGGAGAACTGGGAAACTGCAACGGATGGCCTGAGGGTGCTCCCATTGCAGAGGCACATAAATACGGAGTTCGGGTGCATCTTGTAATTACAGCTTTTGATGATGAACTGATATTGAACCTCATAAAAAATAAAACTTACACTGAAAAATTTTACGAAAACTCTCTTACAGCAATTAAAGAGGTTGCTGCAGACGGAATAAACATAGATTTCGAATTTCACAGCGGCGAAAACAGCGAAGAGGTGGCGGATTTTTTTAGCGGTCTTGCAGATTACTTTCACAAAGACAATCCTGATTACTATGTTTCCGCAGCTTTGTGGGCGGTGGACTGGCATGACACTTTTAACTTATCGGAAATGGGGGAGATGGATTTTTTCTTCATAATGGCATACGATTACCACTGGAAAGGGGGAGATCCCGGTCCGGTATCTCCACTTTATTCAGGA
Organism: bacterium; assembly: GCA_046497165.1. Classification (GTDB taxonomy): domain Bacteria; phylum UBP6; class UBA1177; order UBA1177; family JAWOGE01; genus JAWOGE01. The sequence continues at coordinate 850 of JAWOGE010000209.1, forward strand.
GCTCCGTGGCCCGGAGAAAAATGTGTTGCAAATTCCGTGGAGAACTATTCTGAAAAACTCGGGGACGAAGACAACTCTCGTATTATCACCGGATTCCCATATTACGGTATAAACTGGCCCTCTTTATCCGATAATATTCCGGGAACTTCTTCTGAAAACGGTAAAGCTGTAAGATACCGGGAGGTCATATCCGACTATCAGAAATATGACACAAACTATGATTCTTCCACCCACTCTGTTTACAAAATTTACGAGGAAAACGGCTGGCATCAACTTTGGTTTGACCGCCATGACACTCTGACAGAAAAGTATATTTTCGCAGACAGCGAAAAACTCGGCGGTGTAGGAATGTGGGCCCTGAACTATGACGGGAAATCCGATAAACTCTGGAAAACTCTGGCTGAGCATTTTTCTGAACGAATTCCCGGAAGCAAAGAAAATCCGGTTAAAATAGAAACTTTCCCTTTTACGCATAAAACCACCACTTACTACTATGTTTCTGATGAAATGGACTATTATACCTGCGAATTTTATCCACAGTCTGAAAATATAGATCAGTCAGGACCCGAAATAATATACCGCCTCAATATTGAGTGTGACGGCACACTTTCCATAAAACTGAACGAAGGCTCGGGAGAAGACCACACAGCAAGAGAAGACCTGGATATCCACCTCCTCAGAAGCCCCGTTCCGGATCAATGTATAAACAGAGACCATCTAAAGCTTGATGAAAATGTAAGTGAGGGGACATATTTCATTTCAGTGGATTCCTATGTAACTGACGACGGCACACGAAAAGGAGGCTGGTATTCTGTTGAAATTGATTTCTCTCCGGAAAACCCTGTAGATGAGTGTACTGAAGGTATTGACAACTGCCATGAAAATGCGATTTGTGAAGACACACCCTGCGGATATAAATGCACCTGCAAAAATGGCTATGAAGGGGACGGCTTCCACTGCGAACCCTCCGGAAACGAAAACGACAACGATAAAGAAACGGAAGATGAAGATGACCCCGAAGATAAAACAGACAACGACAATGCTTACCATGATGAAACGGAAACTCTCGATGAAGACTTTACAGAAGAGTCAGAAGAAAATAACGAAGTTTCAGAAAAAAAACCGGTTGAAAACAATTCAGGCACTTCAGGCTGCAGTTGCAGCATCTTTTAACTAAACTCCGGAAAATAAAAAATTTGATACAGATTAAAAACTTGACAAAACAATAAAAACATGCTATAATTATTACAAGTTTTCAGAATAATAAACGGATCGTTTATGTTTTATTGTTTGTTTTGTTTCACTTGGTTTAAATTTTATAAGTCAATATATTGCGGGGGAAGTTATGAAAAACAAAAAAATTCTTATCATAGATGATGAGCCGGATATCAGAAGTGTATATTCTGATATATTGACGGAAAAAGGGTATGAGGTCACAACAGCAGCGAATGGTGAAGATGCTCTTAAAATCCTTAAAAACGAGTCTTTTTTTGTTCTTTTTGTGGATCTCAACCTTCCCGATATTCAAGGTTCGGAACTGTGTCGTAAAATAAGAAATCTTTATCCCATGGCAATAACTTTTGCAATCACCGGATATGCATCTTTACTTGAACTTACAGATTGCAGAGATGCAGGTTTTGAGGATTATTTTCTTAAACCCGTAAAAATGAAAGATCTTGTAGATGCTGCTTCCATGGCTTTCTGCAAGCTCAGCCGTTGGAAAAACAAAAAATTACAGAACGGTCGTCCGGTGAACCCGTATAATTTACAAGAGAATTCGAACTGAGTTTATTTCTCACTTTTTTCAAAATAGTCCATCTGTTGACGATAGAATTCAATATCTTCTGTTTTTTTTATAATTTCAGCAGGATTTCCCACTGCAACAGTGTTTTCAGGAAGATCGGATGTAACAACAGCTCCGGCTCCCACAACAGCATTTTTTCCTATGACAACACCGGGTAATATAACAGCAGAGGCACCTATTTTAGCTCCCTTTCCCACAACAGGGCCTTTGAGTCTTTTTTTAACTCCGGCACTGCAAGGATACTTCGCATTTGTAAGTGTCACTCCCGGACCAAGCCAGCATTGATCATGAAGTATTGTGTATTCTGGAATAAAAACTCCGGTGTGCAGGCGTACAAAATCACCTATTTCACAATGATGCTCTATGCTGCAGCCGCTTCCGACACTTACATTTTCACCTATTTTGTTGAATTCGCGTACAAGCACATGATGTCCCGTACAAAAACCTGAACCTATTAAATTTCCGGCATATATAACTGTATGACTTCTTACAATGCAATTGCTGCCGAGAACTGTTTTCGTATTTTCACCGTTTTCCACTGGAAGACCTATTATACAAAAAGGAGATATCTTCGTTTTACTTCCCAGTGAAACACCGTCATGAATAATTGGTTTATTGCTCATGTTTTTTCCCGAGAGGTGAATAGTGCGGAGAGAATCTCATGTATATTTCCCTACCTGTGGCCACCGATTCATAAATAGCTGTTATGAGCTCGAGACTCTTTCTTGCCTCAAGACCGTCAACCAGAGCTCTTTTTTCACTGTCAAGACAGTCAATAACATTTTCTAAAAAGCGTTTGTGTCCGAATCCGTAAACATTGGGAGGAAGTTCGGAATACTTTTCAACCACACGGCGATTTGATTTTTCATCTGTATCACTGAAATTCCATGTTTTCATGCGGTTCACCGCAAAACCTTCAATTACAACACTCCCCTTTTCACCAAGAATAGAAAGCGAACCCTCAAGATCAGAGGGCCTGGTAGCAGTGGTAGCTTCAACAATTCCAAGAGATCCGCTTCTGAATTTTATAATTGCAGCTGCCGTATCGTCAACTTCTATGTCGGAAAGATATGTCCCTGTTTTTGCCATTACAGAAACGGGTTCACCCAGCATCCATACAAGAAGATCTATATGATGTGAAGCCTGGTTTGCTATGACTCCGCCGTCAAGTTCCCATGTTCCGCGCCAGGAATCCATGTCATAATATTCCTGCCTTCGACACCAGCGCACCCGCACTGTTCCCATGACTATTTTTCCGAAGCTCCCTGCAACTATAGCTTTTCTGGTTTTTTGAACCGGCAGATTGTATCTGTTCTGCTTGACCACAAAAAGCCGGACTCCTTCTTCATCGCATACAGAAATCATTTCATCTGCATCATTTAGAGTAAGAGCCAGCGGTTTTTCGCATACAATATTTTTTTGATATTTTTTAACGATATCTATTGTATGCTCTGCGTGAAGTCCACTGGGAGTCAAAATAGAAACAACATCAACAGACTCGCTTCTCAGCATTTTGTTGTAGTTGGTATAATAGGGAACACCTGCTTTCTGCCCGAAAATACGGGCTTTTTTCTCATCTGTGTCACATACGGCCACAAGTTCGGCATCTGAGATGTTTTTCAATGCATCTTCATGTTTCCCGGCAATTCTGCCGCACCCCAGAAGAGCGAATCTGTACATCAGAACTCCATTCAGAGAATTTTTTCCGTAAAATTCTCAATATCTTTGATAAACACCTCCATATCCTCCACTTTTTCAGGAGAAGAGGAGTTACTGAAATGATTCACAGACTGACCAACTACTCTGTAAATATCCCCGACAGTGCATTTTCCATCGAGAAAGTTACAAACAGCAACTTCATCAGCAATGGCGAAAGCCACCATTCCGGAATAATCACGATTGACAAGAAGTTCTTTCGCAAGCTTCAGAAGAGGATATTTATCGTAATCCGGAGAGAAAAAATCATGCCTTTCACCGTAATAAGAATAGGCGGCTTCCGGCAGACGATCAGCAACCGGAAGCATAGTCGGATAAGAAAGTCCCGTTGCAACAGGAATAATCATATCACTTGCCGCAAGTTGAGCAACAAAGGAACCGTCAATATATTCAACAACAGCGTGGGCCGCCACCTGTGGATGGACAATAACATCAAGTTGTTCGGGTTTTACGGGAAAAAGCCAGTAAGCTTCCATGAGTTCAAGACCTTTATTTACCATGGTTGCAGAATCAACCGTGACCTTTTTCCCCATATCCCAGACCGGATGATTCAACGCATCCGAAGGAGAAGCAGAAAGTATATCTTCTTTTTTCATCTTCCTGAAAGCTCCGCCGGAAGCTGTAAGATAAACTGAAGATATCCTGTCTGAAGAGATAGTATTTTCCAGAAGCTGAATAAGTGCCGCATGCTCACTGTCAACCGGCACTATACGGGAACGATCGGTTGTAACATCCCTCCCCATGAGAGTTCCTGCTATAACAAGAGCTTCTTTATTTGCAAGAGCAACAGGAATTCGTTTTTCAATGGCATTTACAACAAGTTTCCAACCCTGCTTGCCGGGAAGAGCCACAAGAGCTGTATCCGGTGCAGGTTCAAGAAGCTCCCTGAGACCTTCTTCCCCTGAAAAGACTTCTGCAGAAACTGTATTAACCCCTTCAACATCTTTATCTTCCGCTACGCATACTTTTTTAATATCCGGGAAATCTGAAAGTATTTTGTTAAGTTTTTCAATATTTTTTCCGGCTGAACAGGCAGTGAGCCTGAAACACTCCGGAAAAGCTTTTATTACTTTCAGAGCACTGTCGCCTATGGAACCTGTTATACCGTATATTACTATGTTTTTCTTACACATAAAGTTCTGCTGCTTTTAACATAAAATAAACAACTGTAACCGAAAAAATAAGAGAATCCATTCTGTCAAGAAGACCACCGTGGCCCGGGATTATTGTCCCCGAATCCTTCACCCCCGCAGCTCGCTTAAAAAGAGATTCTGTAAGATCTCCGGCCTGGCCGGCAAGAGAAACTGCGGCTGAAAGCAGCAAACAGAAAATAGTATGTTTCCCGTCAAAAAAGATATGGTTCATAACAAATCCGGCCAGAACAGAGGCAACAAATCCCGCTGCAAACCCTTCCCATGTCTTTTTAGGACTTATGGTGGGGGCCATGTGGTGACGACCTGTCAAAGTACCTACAGAAAAAGCAGCCGTATCACATATCCAGGAAATTACAAGAGCAAACAGCAACCAGTGTCCGGGATCTGTTTTCCACTCTCTGACGGGAGAAAAAAGAGAAAGCGGAAGTGCTATGTATAAAAAACCACTGAGATAAAGCTTGGCTCTGAAAAGTTTTCTGTCAATGGGGTCATTTCCGGGCAGAACAAGAATAAAAACAGCAAGAGGAATTATTGTGAGAAGTACAAAAGCCCGCTGAAGATCCACACCCACAAGATTTATAAAAAGAAGCATCAGAACCGCTACAGGAATAAAAACAGAGCGTCTGCGTTCATTGAACATCCCTGTAAATTCCGAAAAAGCAAAATAGGCCACACCCATCATTATATAAATAAAAATCTGTTTTGAAGGTAAATAAACCATCCCGAGAACAAGCGGAATGAGAACTGCACCTGATAAAACTCGCTTCAAATCATTTCTCCTTTTTTATCTGTTGAGCTGTTTTTCCAAAACGCCTCTCCCTCGAAGCATATACTGAAAGTGCCTTTTTAAAATCTTCGACCTTGAAATCCGGCCATAATTTGTCTGGAAAATAAAACTCCGTATAAGCAAGCTGCCAGAGAAGAAAATTACTCACACGCTGCTCTCCGGATGTTCTGATGAGAAAATCGGGGGCGGGCATTCCGGAAGTATAAAGGTAATTTTCAAACACTTTTTTATCTATATCTGAAGGTTTAAGGTCGTTATTCATAATTTTATAACCAATATTTCTCACTGCCCTCACTATCTCTTCACGCCCTCCGTAACTCAAAGCTACATTCAGAGTCATTTTACACTCATATTTTCCGGTTTCCGCAGATATTTTGATGGATTTTTCCCGTTCTTTTTCAGGCAGCTTTGAAAGATCACCTATAAAGTTCAGCCTGATATTGTTTTCAGCAAACACCTTCCGTTTTTTATCAAGGTATTCGTTGAGAAGTTTCATGAGAACTTTTATCTCCGAGTCAGGTCTGTTCCAGTTTTCCACAGAAAAAGCATAAAGTGTAAGATACTCTATACCTATTTCTCTGCAAAACTGTGTGATTTCATCAACTCTTTTACCACCTTCACGATGCCCCGAGGTACGGTTCATAAGGCGTTTTTTAGCCCAACGACCATTGCCGTCCATTATAATTGCAACATGCCTTGGAAGAGCATGTTTTTCAATATCAGAATTTGTCATGATATTCTATTTCCTACTTTCTTTTTTTAGCTTCGGCAAGAAGCCTTTTTACATATTTATTTCCGGGAAGTTTCTGATCGGCAAGCGTCAGTTGCATGAAAGCATTTTTGTAATCCCCGGCTTCCATGGCTTCTTTTGCCATACGAACAAACTTGCGAACCTGTTTATCCTCTATGGAATCTTCAGGGTTTTCTTCCCGCCCCACTTTTTTCTGAAAATCAAA
>JAWOGE010000158.1:0-3905 GCA_046497165.1 bacterium
GGGAGTTGGGAAAAAACAGATGTGATGCGGTCAGTTGTAAAACTCTCCCCCTCGTTCCCCCTCTCTTTGTAAAAGCGAGGGGGAAGATTTTAATACCCTCCGTCACTGCGTGACACCCCCCTTCATTCTGCAAATGGATCTTTCCTCGTTCGCCAGTAATGTTCCTTCTTCAACTTATCAGGACCTTTCCCTGCTTTTAAATACTTCGAGCCCGTTTTTATTGTCATACCGCTCCTCATTGATGAAATCTCAATACTTAATCCTTTTTTTCGCTCTTTCAACAACCTTAAATATTGATTTTTTTTATCACATCTCTCCCCAATTCAAATCCAAACAGAGAGAGATTAACAACAACTTTTACCTGTGAGTATTTTTAATTGTCGTCAGGGGTAATTATAGTTGTCGTTGGACATCATCTTGTAATTTCAAGCGGTTAGCTTTTTTAAGATTTTATGACCGCTTCTAATGCCTTCAGAATCGCAACAAAAAACGGCTCGCTATATTGAGTTTGAGGATAGTGTTCTCCGTTAGGGAATGAAATTTCAATTCCGGAGCGATTCAATTTATCTTTCAGATGATCTCTGTAGAGCTTCCGCAATTCTGAATTCTGCAACATGTCTGAATATTCAGCGAACTCTTTTGAATTAATTAATAGAAATACCTTTTCAAGCACTGAATACATGGCTCCCATGCATATAAACGCACCTTGTTCTGGTCTTTCATACGAGAACATTTGTGAAAGCTCGTTACCTGCAAGTGAATACCGTATCTCTCTTTTTTTTCCGGGAACAGTTTTGCCTATAAGAACTCCTGATGCTGTCATTTCAGATAACGCATCCTGAATTGTCCTTAAAAAGTAATAGTTAGATAAGGATATGTCTCTGGCAACACCATTTTGATTGTTTAACAGATATGCTATTATCTCACTTCTGACATTTACTCCGAAAAATGCCCTCAATCTCAACACCAGCGTTGCCGGGTCTTTTATCGAGAAAGGAGTTACAATGCCTCTTTTGCGAAATTCAGGTCTTTCAAATCCATAATGCCTGAATATCGGGTCGATCTCCTTCCCGAAAAATGAGCCGGAGTTATTATTAAATAACGGCTGAATTTCTGTTATCTCTTTTTTAGAAGAGATTTTCTTCCATTTTGTTCTGTTTCCTGTTTTACTGATAATTCCGGCAACTGCCGCAATAACATTTTCACACCGGAATGATTCTTTTTCCATTAATCTCTGCATACGGTTGACATTGATCATCCGCTCGTTTTCCATCATCCATTCGATCATCGCATCAAACAGTCTCGGGTCATTTCTTCCAACAGACGCAGTCATTAAGATCAATGCCTCAGGATCAAGCATCTGTTTGACTTTTTCGCCGTATCCTGCAACTCCGAGAGCACTCCAGTGGCTCCAGAGAAGTTTGAGCAGTTCTTTGTTGAAGTTATTTTTAAAGCTTTGAAACAACTGTGTCATATCCGAATTTCCCTAAAAATGATATAAGTATCTGTCTGAATCCTTCTGAAACATCGTGCGTCATGCACCATCTGGATGCCGCAAGTATTTCATCAGGTAAGGGATTTAATTCAAGCAGGTCGTCCACATGATACCCTCCTCTGTCGATTGAAGCATAGAGTTTAAAATGGATCTGGTCTATTCTGTCAATCCAAAAAACTGTAAGGTTTTCTCCGAAAGACTGTTTTTTTGATCTTTTTTCAATTCCTTCCGGCAGTCCCATCCTGAAAAGTCCCCCTTCTCCTTTGCTCGGTCCGTTATTGAGCCAGTCAAATGGAAGAGCCAAGTCCGTTGAAACTTCTTTTGCCGCTATTACCAATTCTTCAGGCAGAGGATCAGGGTCGGACAAAAGCATATCTCCCAGAATAAGAGCGACAACATCAACATCTTTTGTGACCCTGTTTTTGTAATTCAATGCAATGAGTGCAGAACCGCCGCATACTAATAATGCGTAATGTCCGCCTTTATTCAGCCGGAGCCGCTCAGATAAAAGCTTTAACGCCTCCAGCAACTGTTCTCTGTCAAATTTCCCTGTTTTAGTCATTTCTTCCTCGCAAGTTGCGCAAAACAAGTATCATTTTAATAATGTGTTTCTGCATGTCAAATAAAACCTGAATCGTTCGATTCTGAGTTAGAAAACATGGGAAAGAATTCTGATTCAGAAGAGTTACACAAAATTTGAGATTCACCCGAAGGTTAATCGGTGATTTTTGTAACTTCTTAAGAATAGAAGGTTTTTCATTTTTCAATGAGAGAGTCGGTTGATTCAGTTTAAGTTAAACATCAAACAAGATTCCGAGAAAGTTGAATCTTGAACTCATTTGTTGTAGAATAGTCCGGTTTTTTTATAAACTAAAAACTGAAAAGGTGTAGATCATGAAAATGGGAGCATGTTTTTTAGCAATTTTAATGATGTTGACATTACAATCCTGTAAAAAAAGTGAAGAACAAAAACGCATGGAGGAGGTCGAAAAATTGAAACAGATTACAGAAACTGTCACTTTCAGCACAACAAAAGGCGACATAAAAGTTGGGCTTTATGGAAATGCAATGCCTCAGACTGTTGAAAATTTCATGAAATATGTAAAAAGTGATTTTTATGCGGGAACTGTTTTTCATCGTGTTGTTCCCGGATTTGTAATACAGGGCGGTGGGTTTACAAAAGATATGGTGCAGAAGGAGACACGCCCCCCTGTTAAACTCGAAATTCCCCCTCTTGTGGAAGAAAGATATCTAAAAGAGGAAAGTGAAAGCCATGAAAAAAAACTTCTTCTCAAACACGATCCCATGATGTTGTCCATGGCCAGAAGACGAGATCCGCATTCTGCCACATCACAGTTTTTTATAACACTGGCGGAAACACCTCATCTTGACCCACTGGAACCCTATGATGGTTCAAGCGGATATGCTGTTTTCGGCAAAGTTCTTGAAGGAGAAGAGTTTGTCAGAGCCATAGAATCTGAAAAAACCGAAAATATCAGTGGACATAGAAATGTTCCTGTCCAACTTCCCGAAATTACAAAAACAGTTATTATAAAAGATCAGCAGAAGGAGAAAAAATAATGCTTCGAACTGTTTACAGAGAAAAATACTTTTCCGCTTCTCACCGCATTCGCAATTATAATGGAAAATGTGAAAATCCTCATGGACACAACTGGAAAGTTCGCGTTTATGTTTCATCAAAAACTCTCGATGAAACAGGTTTTGTAATTGATTTCAAACTTCTTGATTCCATTATGGAAACAATAATGTCTGATCTTGACCACAAAGACCTTAATACGGTTCCCCCTTTTGACTCGGAGCTTAATCCTACTGCGGAAAATATAGCGGAATACCTGTTTTTAAAAGCGGAAAAAGAACTCGGAAAAATACGGAAAAATCTCCTGATTTCCCGTGTAATGGTCTGGGAGTCACATAAATCCTGTGCCGTAATAGAAAGCGATTTCAATGAATAAAAAAGACAGATACAGAAAAAATGTCGCCATAATAGTTGTTGATTCCGATGGTTTTATTCTGGTGGGAGAGCGTTCGGATATTCCCGGTCAATGGCAGCTTCCTCAGGGAGGTGTGGATAAAAACGAAAGTTCTGAAGATGCCATGTGGCGTGAACTGAAAGAGGAGACCGGACTCAGCTACGAAGATGTTGTTATTAAAAACAGGAGTGAAAATATCCGTTATGAATATCCTGAAGCTGTTAAACTCAGCAAAAAAATGGAAGGACAGATTCAGCAGTACTTTCTTCTGGAAATCAAACCTTGTGCAAAGAAACCTGTTCCGGGAGCAGAATTTAACAGATTCAGATGGTATGATAGTGAAAGAATTATCAAAAATATCGTTGACTTCAAAAAGTCGGCTTATAAAATAGCGTTTAAACAGCTTCTTGGAGAAAAAT
>JAWOGE010000115.1:0-5712 GCA_046497165.1 bacterium
GAGATGCTTGAGAATTGTAAGATTATGGGAGGTGGTTTTTCCGAATCCTATCCCCGGATCTATGCATATTCGTTTTTCATCTAAACCGCAGGACAAGGCTGTCTCCACAGATCTTTCGAGAGAACTTACAATATCGCCTATTACATCCGAATACACAGGTTTGTTCTGCATTGTACGGGGAGTACCTTTCATATGCATAAGAATAATAAACGAATCGTTTGCCGAAGCAATCTCAGCAATAATACTGTTTTTTGAAAGACCGCTTATATCATTGATTATAGACACCCCCGCCTCCACAGCTTCCGAAGCAACAGAAGCTTTTGTTGTATCAACGGAAAGAATAACATCAGGGAAAGATCTGCGGATCTCTTTTATAACGGGAATTACTCGTCTCAACTCCTCTTCCTCTCCAACTTCAGCAGCACCCGGACGGGTTGACTCGCCTCCGATATCAACTATATCAGCACCGGCAGAGATCATATCTGACGCACGGGATACAGCTTTTTCAACGGTATTATAAAGTCCTCCGTCGGAAAACGAATCAGGCGTTACATTTATGACACCCATTACAGCCGGTCTATGCCCGGCAGCACAGGGCATGAGAGAATCAAACCACGGAGCAAAACTCCCGGAAATGTTTTTCATAATAACATCTGCCACAACAGGTAATTTCCAACACTGAGAACGGAGCTTTTCACAAACTTCATAAAGTTTATCAGTTCGCAGTGATAAAAAAACATCTGTTTTTTCATCACTGCAGTTGATGCTTTTTCTGGAAATAGCTGCTTCACCACCTGCCGAAAGCACATGTTGTTTAAGAGCATTTGCTCCGGGAGTTGAGATGTTTTTAACCATGAAAGATTTTTGAACAAAACGCTTTTTCATAATATCTATACCTTCAGGCGAAACATCTATTCTGCGAAGAAGTTCTGCTGTTTCAGAATACTCAGAGGTAAAAGGATAAACACATAAATTACCGGTCATAACTCTTTCATTCCTTGAATGCTTTAAAAGCTTTTTTGTAATACTCATTTTCCTTAGGAAGTATCTTCATTACTTCTCTGAAATTTTGTTTGGCAGCTTCGGGATCATTTTTCTGCATTATTTTACCCTTCATGTAAAGCTGTTTGGCTTTTTTAAGTGTGCCTTTAGAAACACCTTCTTCCGTATAGTCTTCAACATTGTCCATTATTTTTGAATATTTTCGGCGTGACACCCTGTTCTTCAAAAAACGCAACTCTTCCTCAATCATCTTTTTTTCAGAAGGATCCTGAACAATGGGAAGATATCTTCTGAAATAATAAAGAGACTGATCAAAATTTCCCGACTCTTTGTTTATGTAGCCGAGTCTTTTAAGACTTTCAGCATGGTTTTTATTATATTTAAGATTTTTTCTGTAAAACTCTCCGGATTTTCTTATATTACCTTCTTCATAATATATTCTGGCAAGATCATAAAAAACATCTTTGCTGCCTCTGTTGTAGGCTTTTAACATATAGTTCTTCGCCTTTTTTCTGTTCCCCAGCTCCAGATGACACTTCCCTATGGCGGAGTAAGCCTCTTTGAGAAGAGGAGAACTGGCATCTATTTTGTTGAAATACGCTAAAGCTTTATTATAGTCACTCATCTCCTTGAATGCCATACCTTTTATCAGATAAAGTCTTTTGTTTTCAGGATCTATAAGTTCCGCTTCATTTATTTTGTCCACAGCTCCTTTGTAATCCTCTCTTTTAATCAATATTTTAGCATACATCATGTAGTTATTGAAGTTCTTCATATCCAGCATCACAGCAGTACTTATAGCTTCTTCAGCCCGGGCCAGCTCATTGAGTTCGTAAAGAATACGAGCCTTTTTAAAATAAAGATGACTGGACCTGGAATAAACATCCATCGCCTTTTCAATTCTGGACAATGCTTTTTTGTATTCTCCAAGATAATAGTAAGCATCCGACATGATTTCAAAGCTTCTGTAAAAATCTTTTCGATTGTAATCCTCGATGCTCTCTTCACTGAGAAGTTTTATAACCTCACGATACTGACCGGATTTTTCCAGTGCCAAAGCAAGCTCCTGTTTATACATAAAATTTTCCGGTGCTCTTTTTGATGCCTTGGAAAATTGTTTGACCGCCGCACTATATTTTTCCATGTCAAGAAGCAATCTGCCGAAATGATAGTTCAGAAGAGGATTGTTTTCTGTTTTATTTTTAATGGCTCTGTTGAACCACTGTTCTGAATCGGAAAAATCTCCTTTTTTGTGCGACAGGATTCCCTGTATAAGGTGATATACATAAGACTTTTCTCCAACCTCTCTTATTTTTCCGGAAATTTCACTTACTTTATCCAACTCTCCTCTTTCAATTAAAATAAGAGACTTTTCCAGATAAGCTTCTGTATAAGAAGGATTTTCCTTTATAACTCTGTCAAAAAAATTCATCGCATTCTCATTTTCTCCTATCTCTTTTAATATTTTTCCTATGGAAAGAAGCAACTTCGGATCTTTTATTTCATCCTCATTGAGTTTAGATATTTCCAGAAAAACATTTTCAAGCTGTTTAAGTGTCAGAAATATTTCAGCCCTTTTAACTATAGCAGGGGCATGGGTTTTGTCTATTTTCTGAACACGCCCCAGAACATCCACAGCCTTTTCATAGGAACGAGTATCTCTGTACAAATCAGCAAGATGAGTAAGATATCTTTTGCTGTTCCCCGAAATCTCGAGTGCTTTATCTACCAGTTTAATGGCCTTTTTATATTGTTCACGACTTTGATAAATGCTTGAAAGTATGAAGTAATAACGAGCTTTCAAACTATCTTCTGCAGAATTCAGAACCCCTTTATCAACATTTTTGAGAAAATTCAGAGCGACCTGTTTTTTTCGCTCACCGTTAAGAAGTATTTCCGCTTTTTTTATAACAGCCCTGAAATAACGAGGATTTGATTCCGTCGTTCTATTTATATAAGCAAGTGCGGATTCGTAATCTCCCTTTTTGAAGTTTATATCAGCCAATTCATAAGGAATTTTACAGTTATTTTCACCGGCATTGAGAAGAGCTTTTTTGAGAAACATTTCGGCATCTTTAATGCTACCTTTCCGGTTCGTGGCAACACCCAGAATATAGTATATTTCAGGATCCTCTTTTTCCACAAAAGGAGCAAGAACCTCCGCTGCTTTTTCATAATCTTCCATGAAAAAATAACTCCAGGCCATACCTTTAGAAACATCGATATTGTCGCTATTCTTTTCGTATACAGAAGATATCCTCCCATGGATTTTATCCACAGGTTCAACTACTTTTCCATAGGAATAAAGCATGTTGTACTTGACTTGAGCATCAAGTCCGGCTATGACGGGAATAATTTCATCTTTCCCGTGCTTTTTCAATATACCGAGACTTCTCATATAGTCTTCGAGCCTGTCTTTTTCAAGAGACTCACGAACATCGATAAGTGTTCCTGAAACCCCCGTCACTGTTTCCCTTATCTGATCAAAAAAACTATCCTTCTCCGCTGTATATTTTGTATATGCAAAATAACCTCCTCCGGCAAGAGCTCCCGCAACAAACATGAAAACCAGCAACTTCACAAAAACCATTAACCATCCCGAACTGCCCTTTGAAGAAACAGAATCGGAAGGAGAAGTGGTGTCCTCTTCAGGAATATAAGTATGTTTTATCTTTTTTCTTGTGCTGTCAACGGAAAAGCGTGTTTCATCCTCATCAAAAGAGGGGCTGTTAGAAAATATATCATCTTTGGAATTCACACCAAGGCCACTTTTTGTGCTTTTTGTATTTATGGATGTCTTTGCATCGGGATCAAATTCATCCAGGGTATCTTTTTTATCTATGGAAGGTTCCGCTCTGTCTGAACCGACACCTCCTTCATCCGAAATCATATTCCAGTTTTTACCGTCAATGGAAATCATATCTTCGGACTCAACCTCCCCTTTCATAACCATCCTGTCAAACTCTTCTCTGTCAAAAGGGCCAAGTATTTCTCCCGATGATGAACGCTTCAAATAAAGTTTTTCATCATCATTATCACCACCAGCATCTTCGGTCATGGATATTCCTGAACCTGAAGCAGGAGAATCTTTAAAAATATCTTCTTCCGATTCTTTTTCAGCATTATCAGCACTTTCACGCATAAGTCTCTGCTGAAGATCATCTTTCGAATTATCTTCTGAATCATCTTCCGGCGAATCACTAAAGAGATCTTTCAGGAAATCATCTTCCGAATCATCATCGCGAGAAGAATTTTCCTCATAATCAGAACTTTTTTCATCATTTAAAGAATCATCTTCAAAAAGAGGATCACCAGAAGAACCCTCCTCTTCCTCTCCTGAAAGATTCATATCTTCCAAATCTATCTGTTCGGTTTTTTCACTTCCTATATCATCTCTTTCTTTGAAATCATCAAGGTTCACCTTAGAAGAAGAACCTTCGTCGTCTTCCGAATTACTAACATATCTATGAGATTCCAGATCAAGAGAATCATCCATGTCATTTATTGTTCCAATTTCTTCATTTTGAGAAGAGTTGTTTTCTTCGGAGTCAATATCGCTGAAAACACTGTCAGGCGTATCTGACGAAACCTCAGGCTTTTTTTGAGCCGGAACCTCTTTCTTTCCGGCATCTCCCTTTTTCTTTTTTTTAACCCTGAACTTTGTTTCGCATGAAGCACACTTAACAACAATGCTTTCATCTGTCAAAGATTTTTCATCTACACTGTGGACGGTTTTACATTTTGGACATCTGACTTTCATTTTATATTCCCGTAAAAATCTGTATATGTTGCTCTTAAATTATATTTACCAATGTCGGTTTCAAATGGAATCACATCTTGAAAATATCGCTGAAAAAGCTTTCTGCTTATTTTTTTTCTGGTTTCTTCCGGAGCGGGCATTAAAATCTCTCCGCTTCCTGAAAGTCTGACATCGTTAAATTTCTCAGTTTCATTAAAAAATTTTCTCAGAGAAGGAACAGAAAGAGTTGTCCGCTCAGCAAGTTTTATTAAAGACATATCCACTTTTGTTTCCATTGTAGGAAGAGTGTCTGAATCTATGGAATCAAGAAGAATAGTTATGACTGAAATATAGATACGACTGTCTTCACAAACATTTTCATCCATATCATGAGAAGATGCCACCGTTTTTTTTATGAGACGAACTGTGTTTTCCGGATGAGTTGAAAAAAACTCTTCAAGCTGATTCTTTTTGAGCAGAAGCATCTTTGACTCGTCAGCGGCAACAGCGGTGTAGGGAGACGGTTTGCCGAGAATAATTCCCTCCTCTCCGAACATGTCGGGAACCGAAAGGAAAAAAACCGTTTCACCAGGTTTATCTATTTTTACCCTTCCCTCTTCTATTAAGTATAAAAAAGGAGATATCTCCCCTTTTCTCAAAATTATTTCGCCTGTGCTGTATGTTTCATTCATTATTTGCTTTGTCCACCCTTTTCATGTGACTTTTGATTATAGCATTCAAGAGCAGAATTGACTATTTTTTTTGCTATTTCTTTTTTTGAGATATCTCTGAAACTTTCCCTGCCTTCTCCGAAAAAAATCGTCACACTGTTTTTTTCGCTCCCAAAGGGATTGTTATCTCTGTCTACAGTGTTTGCAACAACAATATCCAATTTTTTCCCCTCCATTTTTTTTTCGGAAGATAAAAGTAGATTTTCCGTTTCCGCCGCAAATCCAACTCTGACAGACAGA